>NZ_JBXWRZ010000036.1:0-35039 GCF_059613165.1 Ruegeria sp. BHSB172 | reverse complement strand
TCATCCTGAACGCCGGCGCCTACACGCACAGCTCGATCGCGTTGATGGATGCGATCTCATCCGTCCAGTTGCCGGTGGTCGAAGTGCACATGTCCAACATCCATGCACGCGAATCCTTTCGGCACAGATCCTACATCGCGCCGGTCGCGCTCGGGCAGATCTGCGGTTTCGGCGCACAGAGCTATGTTCTGGCTTTGGACGCCCTTGCCGCTCATTTGCAGGACACGGGGGGCGCATGAACCTAAGCGAGTATCTGAATTTCCTGAGCTATGTGAAAACCCTAGAAGAGCTCTGGGCCGCTCATACCGACCAGATGGAGCAATACGGGTTCGATCGGCTTTTGTATGGCCATACTCAATACCGCACGCCTACATCGCTGGGAGATCCCGAAGATTTCGTGATCCTGACCAACCACTGCAAGGAATACATGGACGGGTTCCTGCGCGATGGGCTGTATTTCCACGCGCCGATGCTGAAATGGGCCCTGAATCACGAAGGTGCGGCCAGTTGGCGCATGATTCAGGATATGATGTCCAGCGGCACCATGACGGCCGAGGAGCGCAAGGTCTACGATTTCAACAAATCCAAGGGAATAACAGTCGGTTACACGGTCAGCTTTACCTCGGTGTCGGTTCGCTCGAAGGGTGCGATCTCGCTGGCCTCGCTGAGCCGCACGCAGGACGAATTGGACGCGATCTGGGCCGAGCATGGTGCCGATATCCTGCTCATGAACAATGTCGCGCATCTCAAGATCCTCACCCTGCCCTATGTTCCGCCGAACCGCGCGCTGACCAAACGGCAACGAGAGGCGCTGGAGTGGGTCGGAGACGGCAAGACGACGCAGGACATCGCGCTGCTGATGGGGCTGACCTCGGCCACGGTCGAAAAACACCTGCGTCTCGCGCGCGAGGCGCTATCGGTCGAAACCACGGCCCAGGCCGTGCTGAAGGCGTCGCTGCACAATCAGATATTCGTCATGGAAGCCTAACCTGCACACCCGCGCCCAACTTCAAGTTGACGCTGGGTAAGGAATACATGACTTTCCCGAACGCCCCCAAAATCGCACAGTGATATCGTTCCGTGAGTGGTGGCTTTGGCCAGGGAACATTGGGTCGGATCCTTGTATTTCCAAGGCAGTTCGACCACCTCTGGCGACGGGCGCTTATTCGTCCGCGATCCGTTGTTGGTAATCACGGGGGGCCTCGTCCATCCCCATTAGTAACGAGGCCTCCCGACATTCTTCTTCCGACTTTCGCACTAAAAAAAACCGGCTGCGCGGGGCGCAACCGGTTCGGTCTGGTTGGCCCGGCACAATTGCCGGGCGCTGGCCGGGTCAGCCTTGCGCGGCCTTGGCGACCTCGGCGGCAAAGTCTTCTTTCTCGACCACGATGCCTTCGCCCACTTCCAGGCGCACGAAACCGGTGATGGTTGCGCCGGCTTCCTTGGCCGCGGCTTCGACGGTCAGGTCCGGGTTCACCACGAACTGCTGGTTCAGCAGGGTCGACTCGGCCACGAACTTCTTCATGCGGCCTTCGATCATCTTTTCGATCACCTGCTCGGGCTTGCCGGATTCGCGGGCGATGTCCATCTGAACCTGCTTTTCCTTCTCGACCACGGCCGGATCCAGATCGGCTTCAGACAGAGCGGCCGGGTTCACGGCGGCGATGTGCATAGCAATCTGTTTGCCGATTGCTTCGTCACCACCCGACAGAGCAACCAGAACACCGATCTTGCCCATGCCGGGGTTTGCGGCGTTGTGCACATAGGACACCACGCTGTCGCCTTCGATCTTGGCCATCCGGCGCAGCGACATGTTCTCGCCGATCTTGGCGATCTTGTCGGTCAGGATGTCGGCAACGGTCTTGCCGCCCAGATCGGCGGCCTTCAGCGCTTCGACATCGTCGACATTCAGCGCCGCTTTTGCGATCTCGCCGACCATTTCCTGGAACTCGGCATTCTTGGCGACGAAGTCGGTTTCGGCGTTGACTTCGACGGCAACACCCTTGCCCCCATCGACGATAACGGCCACCAGGCCTTCGGCCGCGGTGCGGCCCGATTTCTTGGCCGCTTTGGCCAGACCCTTGGTGCGCAGCCAGTCGACGGCGGCCTCCATGTCACCATTGGTTTCGGTCAGCGCCTTCTTGGCGTCCATCATGCCTGCGCCCGTCGCGTCGCGCAGTTCTTTCACCAGTGCTGCTGTGATTGCCATGGTTCGGCTCTCCTCAATTCAAATGGGATTGGGGCAGGTCATACCCTGCCCCATATGTCAGTCATGTGACAGGCAGCTTACGCCTCGGCGGGGGCTTCGCTGGTTTCGGCCACGGCTTCTTCCGCCGGAGCTTCCTCCAATGCGCCCAGATCGACGCCAGCGGCACCCAGCTGCGCCGACATGCCGTCCAGCGCCGCGCGCGCAGCAAGGTCGCAGTACAGCGCGATCGCGCGGGCTGCGTCGTCGTTGCCCGGGATCACATAGTCCACGCCATCGGGCGAGCAGTTGGTGTCCACCACGGCCACGACCGGGATGCCCAGCTTGTTGGCTTCGGCAATGGCCAAGGCTTCTTTCTTGACGTCGATGACGAACAGCAGATCCGGAACGCCGCCCATCTCGCGGATACCGCCCAGCGAGGCCTGCAGCTTGGCCTGGTCACGCTCCATGCCCAGACGCTCTTTTTTTGTCAGGCCTTCGGCGCCCGATTCCATGGCTTCGTCGATCTGGTTCAAACGCTGGATCGACTGGGAAACGGTTTTCCAGTTGGTCAGCGTGCCGCCCAGCCAGCGGTGGTTCATGTAGTATTGGGCCGATTTCTCGGCGGCTTCGGCGATCGGGCCAGCAGCCTGACGCTTGGTGCCCACGAACAGAACACGCCCGCCCTTGGCGACGGTGTCACGAACGGCCTGCAGCGCCTGGTCCAGCATCGGAACGGTCTGGGTCAGGTCGATGATGTGGATGCCGTTGCGCGCGCCGTAGATGTACGGAGCCATGCGCGGGTTCCAACGTTGGGTCTGGTGGCCGAAGTGAACGCCAGCTTCCAGCAGCTGACGCATGGTGAACTCGGGAAGAGCCATGCTGTGTTTTCCTTTTCCGGTTTACGCCTTGGCGGGGGTGAAAGAAGCGGTTGCTCCAACCGGCGGCCGTGATGAGGATGTCTCCCTCAAAACGGCCAAACCCCGCCTGCGGGTTTGAATGGCGCGCGTATACGGCAGGATATCGGGCAACGCAAGGGGTAACCGCCCCTATTTTTCAGGGCGCGCCAAGGCGTGCGCATGGCGGATGGCCTCTTCGCAATGGGCCGCCAGCGCCTTCCGGTCGGGAAAATCGCTGACCTTGGCCGGCGCGTGATAGATCAGTTCGACCCGCCCCTGACGCCGCGCGCCCAGTGTCTTGAGCAGATGCGGCCCGAAATCCATGTCGCCCCACCAGCCATAGAACCTGACCGGTTGCCCGGCTGGTGCATGATAGATCACCGTCACCGGCTGAACATACATGAAGTCACGCAGTTCCTCGGCGAAGAACGCCGCAAAAAGCGTTGTTTTGAAGGGCAGAACCCGCAACCCGTCGGTCGAGGTGCCTTCTGGGAAGAATAGCAGCTTGTGCCCGGCTTTCAGGCGCTCTTCGAACAGCTTGGTCTGCGCGTGGGCCTTTCTGCGGTCACGTTCGATGAACACGGTCCCGGCGGCGCGGGCTAGAAAGCCGATGCCGGGCCATTTGGCCACCTCGGCCTTGGACACGAAATACACCCGCTTTCGGGCATTGAGCGCGAAGATGTCCAGCCACGATGAATGGTTGGCCACAACCGCGCCGTGCTGTCGCATCAACGCGCCCGAGGTCTGGAAACCGATGCCCAGGATACGAAATGCGTTGCGCGACACGAGTTGCGGGACAAAGGCCGAAACCGGGCGGCGTATCCCGCATAGGGGGCGTTCGAACAGGCGGATGGTCAGCAGAACGATCAGCCCAACGACCACCAACAGCGCCAACGGCAGCCCGCGCACCAGCACCAGAACCCAGCCCAGCAGGCCCAGCCGGACCGGGTCGGGGGCGTCGTCGCTGTACCAAAGCGCCTGGTTCGTCACGTCACGCTCCGCCATAGATGCGCCTCTGCCGGTCGTTCATGCGCGCGGTGTCCAGGATCAGGCAGACATCGGTGGTGTTGAAGGCGTGGTCGATGAAGGCCCCCTCCCCAACGAACCCGCCCAGCCGCAGATAGGCCTTGATCAGCGCGGGCACCTGCACCATCGCCGCGCGGCGGTCCAGCTTATCGGGGGCGACCAGGTCCATGCTTTGAAACACTTCTGGTTGCGCCCGCACGCGCAGTTCTGGCGGGGCCAGGTGGTTGTGGTGCAGCATCGACAAGGGCTGCGCCAGCGCCTGCACGTCGGTTCCGTGGAAACTGGCGACTCCGAACAGAACCTCGATGTCCCGCTCGGCCACATAGCGCGCCAGCCCGTTCCACAGATGATACATCGCGGTTCCGCCGCGATAGTCGGGATGCAGGCATGACCGGCCCAGCTCCAGCAGCTTGCGCCCGCTGCGCTTCAGGACCGTCAGGTCATATTCGTCTTCGGAATAGAACTGGCCCAGTTCGGCCGCCCGGTCTCCGGGCAGCAGGCGATAGACGCCGACAACCGCACCGGTCGAGTCGTCATAGGCCAGCATGTGATCGAAATACGGATCGAACCGGTCGCGCTCAAGGCGTTCGGCGTGATCGACCATCTCACCACCGCCGCCCAGTTCTTGCACGAAGACGTCGTAACGCAGTCGCTGCGCCGCGCGCAGTTCGTCATCGGTTTCGGCCAGTTTGACTGTGAATGAAAGGCCTGCGTCCGGCATGTGACAAGGTCGGTTCCCAGTTGCGATCTCAGCGCTGATACCGCAGCCGCACGGCGAATGGCAACACGAACCGGGTGGCGAGCAATGTTAACCTTTCCTAAACCAGTTTCAGGGATCAAGAACCGGCATCAGGGCGATGCGTGTTCCGTCAATCACCACTTTGCCCTGGTCGCGAAAGTTCACGGTGATCTTGCCCGCGATGTTGGACTGGACCTGTCCAACACCCCAATCGGGGAAATCGGGGTGGCGGACATACATGCCCGGTGCAAGAATGGCATTCATATCTGTCATGCGGCGGCTCCGGGTCGTGCATGGGCGGATATTTCAGGAGGTACGCATGGGCGACACCAACGTCAACCTGGCCGAGTTGATCGGCTCTCGGATCTGCCACGATCTGATCAGCCCGATCGGCGCGATCACCAATGGGCTGGAGCTGTTGGAAATGGTTGGCGGCACCCAAGGCCCCGAGATGGAGCTGATCACAGGCAGCGTCGGCAGCGCCGGGGCGCGAATCCGGTTCTTCCGCGTGGCCTTTGGCGCGGCCAGCGATCAGCCGCTGGGCCGCAGCGAAGTGACGGACCTGCTGCGTGATGTCGAGCGTGCGGGCCGTGTCCGGGTGCATTGGAACGTCACCGAGGCGATGCCGCGCAATCAGATCAAACTGGCCTTTCTGGCCATCATGTGCTGCGAAAGCGCCATGCCGATGGGCGGCGAGGTCAAGATCGACAGCGTGGGCGACAAATGGACGGTCACTGGTACGGCCGACCGCATGAATGTTGATCCCGACCTTTGGAAAAGCCTTCCGACCGGCACATTCGCCAACAAGGTCACGCCGGCGCAGGTGCAGTTCGCCCTGCTGCCGCAGACGGCGGCCGCACAGGGCCGACGGGTCACGGCCGAAACGGGCGCGACCCGCGTGGTGCTGCGGTTTTGACGCGGCGACTCAGGCGCGCGTCGTGCCGTTGCCGCGCACCAGGTATTTGAAGCTGGTCAGCTGCGCCGCCCCCACCGGGCCGCGTGCGTGCATCTTGCCCGTGGCGATCCCGATCTCGGCGCCCATTCCGAACTCACCTCCGTCGGCAAACTGGGTCGAGGCGTTGTGCATCAAGATCGCACTGTCGAGCCGTTCAAAGAAGCGGTCGGCGGCGGACTGATCCTCGGTCATGATGCAATCGGTGTGGTTCGATCCGTATTGGCGGATATGCGCGATTGCCGCGTCGATATCGGCCACCGGTATTGCGGCGATGATGCTGTCCAGAAACTCCTTGCCCCAATCGTCATCGCTGGCCGGCACAGTGCCTTCGGTGGCCAGCGCACCTGCGGCATGCACCTCGACGCCCGCGGCCAGCAGCGCCGCGATCACGTCGCGCCCCAGCGTTTCCGCGATATCCTGATGCACCAGCAGGCATTCTGCCGCACCGCAGATGCCGGTACGGCGGGTCTTGGCGTTCAGCACCACGTCCAGCGTTTTCTGCGGATCCGCTGCCTTGTCGATGTAGATGTGCACGATCCCTTCAAGATGGGCAAAAACCGGCACCCGCGCCTCGCGCTGAACCAGCCCGACCAGCCCCTTGCCGCCGCGCGGAACGATGACGTCGACATAGTCGGTCATGGTCAGCAATTCCTGCACCGCCGCCCGGTCACGGGTCGGGACCAGCTGGATCGCATCCTCGGGCAGGTTTGCGGCCTTCAGACCCTCGACCAGACAGGCGTGGATCGCGGTCGAGGAATGAAAGCTCTCGGATCCGCCGCGCAGGATCACGGCGTTGCCCGATTTCAGGCACAGCGCCCCGGCATCCGCGGTCACGTTCGGGCGGCTTTCATAGATCACGCCGATCACGCCAAGCGGGGTGCGTACCCGGCGGATGTTCAGCCCCGAGGGCATGTCCCATTCCGCCAGAACCTCACCCACCGGATCGGTCTGTGCGGCCACGGTGCGCAACCCGTCGACCATGCCCTGAATGCGCGCCTCGTCCAGCATCAGACGGTCCATCATGGCGGGGCTCAGACCCTTTTCGCGGCCATAGTCCAGGTCTTTCTTGTTGGCCTCGATGATCTGTGCGCGGTTCTTCCAAACGGCTTCGGCGGCGGCCATCAACGCCGCGTGTTTGCGTTCGGCCGAGGCGAAGGCCAGGTCCCGAGACGCATCCTTGGCGCGCTTGCCAAGATCGGCCATCAGGGCGGGAATGCTGTCAAAGTCCTTCATGTCATCTGCCTTTCCGGTCGTCGGACCAGCCAAATCTATCAGTTTTCGCGGCTACAAAGCCAGATCGTCACGGTGGATCATCACCGCACGGCCGGGATAGCCGAGGGTGTCCTCGATCTCGGAGGATTTGCGCCCCTTGATGGCGTCGGCCTCGTACGCGGTGTAGCGGCTGAGCCCCAATCCCATGCGTCGGCCCTCGTGGTCCTTGATGGCCACCGGGTCGCCCCGTCCGAAATCGCCCGTCACCTCGACGATGCCGG
Source organism: Ruegeria sp. BHSB172 (assembly GCF_059613165.1). Lineage (NCBI taxonomy): Bacteria > Pseudomonadati > Pseudomonadota > Alphaproteobacteria > Rhodobacterales > Roseobacteraceae > Ruegeria > Ruegeria sp. BHSB172. Next base: position 27,742 of record NZ_JBXWRZ010000036.1, on the reverse strand, counting down.
CCGGCAACAGGCTTTTGCCATTCTCCAGCGCCCGCGCGGCCCCTGCATCGACCGTGATCTCGCCCCGCGGCTTCATCGCCGAGATCCAGCGTTTGCGCGCCGCATGCGGGTCCAGCTTGGCCTTAAACCAAGTGCTGTTCGCGCCATTGTTCAGCAGCTTCAGCGGGTTCAAAGGCGATCCTTCCGTAATCGCCATGTCGCAGCCCGCCGCCGTCGCCATCTGCGCGGCCATCAGCTTGGTCTTCATGCCGCCCTTGGACAGCCCCGAACCGGCGTCACCGGCCATCGCTTCGATCTCGGGCGTGATCGCGTCGATCACGTCAAACCGGGTGGCAGAAAGGTCCTCGGCAGGGTTGCCGGTGTAGAATCCATCGACATCGGACAGCAGAATCAATTGGTCCGCACCGACGGTCACGGCGATCTGCGCGGCTAGGCGATCATTGTCGCCGTAACGGATTTCATCCGTGGCCACCGTATCGTTCTCGTTCACGATGGGCACAACACCCAAACCCAGCAGAGTTTCCAGCGTCGCGCGCGAATTCAAGTACCGGCGGCGGTTCTCGCTGTCTTCGAGCGTCACCAGAACCTGCGCCGTGGTGATGTTGTGCGGTGCCAACGCCTCTTCATAGGCCCGCGCCAGCCGGATCTGCCCGACGGCGGCAGCGGCTTGAGATTGCTCCAGCGACAGTGCGGTTGCGGGCAGGCCCAGAACACCGCGCCCCAGGGCAATCGAACCGGAAGAGACCAGAACCACATCCGTCCCCTGCCCTTTGAGCCACGCCACGTCCTGCGCCAGCGAATGCAACCAGTCCGAACGCAGCTTGCCGGTCGCACGATCGACCAGCAACGCCGAGCCGATCTTGACCACCAGGCGCTTTGCGTCGGTCAGGGCTGCCACGTCTCGCGCTCCTCGGTGGGTTTCTGGCGCAGGCGGTTCTCGTCGATCTGGGCGCGCAGGGCTCGCAGAACTTCGGTCACGCCCTGCCGGGCGACGCCCGACATGGTCATGACAGGGCCACCCACGGCCTCTTCCAGCTCGGCCTTGGCCAGTTCAAGCTGTTCTTCGTCCAACGCGTCAATCTTGTTCAGCACGGTGATACGGGGCTTGTCGGCCAGCGCGCCGCCATAGGCCTCAAGCTCGTGGATGATGGTGTGATAGTCCTGCGCGATGGTCTCAGACGTGCCATCGACCAGATGCAGCAACACCGCGCAGCGTTCGACATGGCCCAGGAAACGGTCGCCGATGCCGCGGCCTTCATGCGCGCCTTCGATCAGGCCGGGAATGTCGGCCACCACGAACTCTACGTTGTCCACGCCGACGACGCCCAGATTGGGGTGCAGCGTGGTAAAGGGATAATCGGCGATCTTGGGCCGGGCGTTCGAGGTGGCGGCCAGAAAGGTCGATTTGCCCGCATTCGGCAGGCCCAGCAGCCCCACATCGGCAATCAATTTCAGACGCAACCAGATTGTACGGTCTACGCCCGGCTGCCCCGGATTGGCCCGGCGCGGCGCCTGGTTTGTGGCCGATTTGAAATGCAGGTTGCCAAAACCACCATTGCCACCCCGCGCCAGCAGGACACGTTGCCCCACCTCGGTCAGGTCGGCGATCACCGTCTCCTGATCCTCGTCCAAGATCTCGGTTCCGACGGGCACACGCAGGATGATGTCGTCGCCATCCTTGCCGGTGCGTTGCTGGCCCCGGCCGGGCTGGCCGTTCTTGGCAAAGAAATGCTGCTGATAACGGAAGTCGATCAGGGTGTTCAGCCCGTCCACGACCTCGGCCCAGACGGACCCGCCCTTGCCGCCGTCCCCGCCATCGGGGCCGCCGTATTCGATGTACTTTTCGCGTCGGAAGCTGACGCACCCGCTACCGCCGGCCCCGGACCGGATGTAGACCTTTGCAAGATCGAGAAATTTCATGTCAGTCCCCTACTGCAAAGGCCCCATCGGCCACAAGTCAGAGTTTTTTGCTGTACGTCCAGGTGGGCACATTTGCGTCGCGCGCCACCGAGAAGCTTTCGGCATCGCCAAGATACTGGAACCCGCAATGGGTCAGAACCCGCGCCGAGGCGGGATTGTCCTGAAACACGCTGGCAAACATCGTGGCGTTTTCCAGCGGGTTCGCCTGAACCAGCGCTTCCACCGCCAGCGAGGCGATGCCCGTGTTCCAGTACAAGGGCGCGACCCAATAGCCCACTTCGGACTGGTTACGATCGAGCCGCTTGAGCGAGATCACCCCGATCAACTCGGGCCCGCCATCCTTGGTGGCGTCCATGGCCCAGACGTCCTCGTCCCGATCCTCGGCCATGGCGCGGGTTACGAAAGCCTCGATCGAACCGGGCGGCAAAGGGTGCGGGATCGACGTGGTCATGCGCGCCACGCGCTCGTCCCCTGCGTAATGCTCGATCAGGCCCATGTCCGACCGGCGCAGCGGGCGCAGGTCGAACCGCTCGGTTTCAATGACCGGCTGATTTATGATTGCCTCAAGTTTCATTGGTGTGTTCCTCCTCCGAACAACACGAAAAGTACGGATGCAACAGTCAAACCCGCGAGAGTCCACATCAGATATTTTTCCGCCGGCCGTCCCGCAACCACACGGGCAATTCTATCCCCCGCAAAGGTCCAGATCGGATGCAGGACCAACTGGCAGGTCAACAGAACGAGCGCGATCGTGAGCGTCGCACTCAGCACCGATGTCCCCGCCGCGACGAAACCGGTGAACCCCGCGATGATCATCGCCCACGCCTTGGGGTTCAGTGGATGCACCACCAACCCGGCCCAGAATCCGGGAACCGACTCGCCTGCGCCCTGATTGGACAGGCGCAGGTTGGAGATTTTCCATGCAAGCCGGCAAATATATGCCGCCGAAGCATATTTCAGAACTGCAAACGCGGTGGGGGCCTGTTCTGCCAGTTGCAGAAGGCCAAAGCCCAGCGGCCAAATGATCAGCTGCTTGCCCAGAATCACGCCCGCCACGAAAGGCAGTGCCGCGCGGAACCCATAGCGCGCACCCGTTCCCAACAGGACCATGTTGGCCGGTCCCGGCGTGCCGACCTGGCTGGCGGCAAAGATCAGGAAACTGGTGGTCGCAACGGGCATCGGGGTTTTCGATCACATCTGCGTCAAAACGAAAAAGGGACCGGCACTTTGTGCCGGTCCCCCATGAATTTTTCTTAAACCTTCTGGGTTTCGGCTTACTCTGCGGCCTCCGCCACTGGCAGGACCGAAATGAAGGTGCGGTTTTTCAGTCCCTTGTGGAACTTCACGGCGCCATCAACGGTTGCAAAGATGGTATGATCCTTGCCCATGCCAACGCCTTCGCCCGGCCAGAACTTGGTGCCGCGCTGACGCACAATGATGTTGCCTGCAACGGCAGCCTGGCCACCATACAGTTTCACGCCAAGGCGACGACCCGCTGAGTCGCGGCCGTTACGGGAGGAACCGCCAGCTTTTTTATGTGCCATTCTCTCTCTCCTTAGCCTTTGGCCAGCTCTTTGGCCTGCTCAACCCATTCGGGTTTCACTTTGACCGTTTCGATAGCAGCAATCTGCTCGTCCGACAAGGCGGCCAGAGCGGCAAAGCTTTCGATACCGGCCTCGGCCAGTTTCTTGGCAGCTGCGGGACCAACACCGGTGATCTTGGTCAGATCGTCAGCGGCAGCATCGGCCGGGGCCTCTGCCTTGGCAGCGGCTTTTTTGGCGGGTTTCGCTGCTTTCGCAACTTCACCTGCCGGTGCGGAACCGGTGGCGGCCTTGACGCCCGACTTGTCCGCACCCGAGGGCAGGATGTCGGTGATCTTGACCAGGGTCAGCTTCTGACGGTGGCCAACGGTGCGCTTCGAGCTGTGCTTGCGGCGGCGCTTGACGAATTTGATGACCTTGTCACCTTTGATCTGTTCGATCACTTCTGCCTGAACGGCCGCGCCATCGATGAACGGCGCACCGACAACGGGGGCATCGCCACCCAGCATCAGAACGTCGTTGAATTGGACTTTTTCACCTGCGTCGGCAGCCAGTTTTTCAACGCGGAGCACGTCGCCCGCCTGAACCTTGTACTGCTTGCCGCCAGTCTTGAGGACTGCAAACATGCGTCTTTCCTTTTTCTACCGCGTTCTGTGGTCCCCGTCAGACGGGTGTTTCGGCCAAAGCCACCTCGAACAGCGCGCCCTTTTCGGGCGGATGAACGACCATCAGGGCGCACCCGTCCGGCCAGCAATAACGAGACCCGGCGCGGAGGTTCCGGCCGGGATGCGCGCTTATCCATGGATACAGGCCCAAAGTCAACACCAAACCGCGCCTAAAGATCTGATGCGTTCAGAACCTGCCCCACCGTAAAGCCAACCTGATAGGAAAGATCCTCGTACATGTCGCCAAGCCCCGCAAACAACGCGCGGTTCAGCGCCCGGCCGGCCTCGGTCCGGGAAAAAGCGATGTTTTCGCGCAGCTGCGCCGGATCAAGCGGACCATAGGCCAACATCAGGAACGAATACAGCCATTCGCGCGTGTCATCCTCGGTTTCTCCGGCCTGTTCGAGCAGTTGCGCCAGCATCTGGTCACTGTCCGCGACCACGCCCTGCCCGTCGGCGAGCCCGCGCAGAAACGCGTAATCCGCGCCGAGGGTGCCGGCGACATTCTGGTCCACTAGATCATTGATCTGGACAAATTCGTCGATCAAGCGAAAGAACTCGGCCTCCTGATCCGCCCCGGCAAGGGCGTCCAAGGCCGCCTGCCGGATCGATTCTTCCGAAAAGGCCCGCCGGGCGGAATTCTCGAGCCGAACGACCGTCCGGCCGGTCTCGCCCTCGAAAAACACGGCCGCCTGTGTCATCTCGGTCGCGGTCATCCCGGCGGCTAGGGACTCGATCAGCCGATCATGCATCCACGCAGGGTCATAGAGGTCCTCGATCTGAGCCCGCAGATACGAGCCGCCCCGGCCCTCCAGCATGGCCGCGTCGATGTCACCGACTTGCTGAACGCCCTCGTTGCTGAGAATCTGCGCCACCTCGCGCAGGTGCAGCGCTGCAGCCAACCGCTCGGCCGTCTCGGACGTTGCCGCGGCGGCCGCCCATCCGGCGCAGATCAGCCACAGGGTCAGAACAACCCGCATCAGATGTCCTGAACCGGGCGCAGCTCGGCCATCCGCGCGGCCAGCGTCTCGAACCGGTTCGCCATGATCTCGTACTGCACCGCATTGAGCAGTTCATAGACCTGCTGCATCAACGGATGCTCGAGCGCGCGGGTGTAGGTCTCGAGATCGGCGTCCGAGAAAGTTTGATAAGTATAAGCGGCATTGGCCAACGCCGACTGCTGCATTGATTGGCGCATCTGGGTCTCGTTCGCCTTCATCATCGCGCGCAGGCCGTCGGCGTCGAGTTGCAGATCGATGACACCGGCCGCACTGGCCGCCAGAAGAAAACGCACCTGGATTTCCTGGACCGCCCGCAGCGCCGTTTCGCTGGCGTCGATCGCCCTGTTCATCCGCTTGAGGATCTCGACCCGCATCGACCCCTCTCGGACCAGATCGGCCACGATCCTGAGACCCTCGGCCTGCTTGGCGTCATCGTCCTCGATCATGTGCGAGGCGTTCTCCGCTTCGACCAGTCGCTGCCCCAGATCCGAGGCATAGAACTCGACCGCATGGGTCAGGGCCTCGTCGCTAAGCGTCTGCTCCAGTATGGACACAGCGGTTTCGTGCATCTTTTCGGTGTCGAACACCTCTTCCGACAACCGTGTCCATTGCGAACCGAACCCCTCGGGGTCGATCCCCACCATCTGAGGCGCCGAAGCGGACGCCAGCGCGATGCTCTCCAGCGCCACGTCGAATCCGGTGGTTTCCAGGAAGGCCTCAATCCGGTCTCGGCTTGCGGCCTGCGCCGCCTGCCCAAGCGCAAACAGCAGACCCAGCGAGAAAATAGCGATACGAGCGATGAAGGTAATGGAGTATTGCATGGGCTTCAGCCTAGGATATTTCACCGCTCAGGCAATGGAAAATCGGCCGGATGCGATATTGACGAATTTTCTGCTTGCACCCTCCGGCGATCATCACTAAATCCCCCCCTCACAGAACCCCGCGGAGAGGTGCCGGAGTGGTCGAACGGGGCGGTCTCGAAAACCGTTGTGGGTGCAAGCCCACCCAGGGTTCGAATCCCTGTCTCTCCGCCACTACCCCCAATACAAGAGCGCATTGCAGTACGCGGCGTGGATGAATTGATAGCGCCCTTTTCCCGTGACGGCGTGATCTTGCCGGCCCAACTGCGCCGATCAGCGCCCGGCGGCTCAAACGCGGATCGGGGAAGGAAAACACGGGTTTTCCCCTTTGAACTCAACTAGTTTGAGCACATCTCGATACCATGCATCCAAAGAGGAGACCCGTGATGTCCCGCCTGATCCTTGTCGCCGTCATCGCCGTTCTAGGCGTCGGCGCCTATTTGTATTTGAACCAACCCGAACCCACTCCGGCCGAGAAACTTGAATCGGCCGCGCAACAGGCCGGAGAGGCCATCGGCGACGCCGCGACCGCCGTGACCGAAGCCGCAGAGCAAGCACTTTCGGAAGCTGGAGATCAAGCCAGCGAAGCTGCGTCTTCAGTCGTCGAGCAGGCCTCGGAAACTGCCGAGCAGGCGGGTCAGGCCGCCACTGACCTTGCCGATCAGACCAGCGATCAGGTGGCTGCGCTGACGGCTCAGGGAAGCGAACTGATCAACGCTTGGGTTCAGGAGGGCATGCTGACCGCGGATCAGTTCGACTATGACAAGATGGTTGACGAGGTGCGCAACAGTCAGCTGAGCCAGGACATCCAGGCCAAGGTCATTGCCATTCTGGACGAGATCAAGGCCGCCCCGGAAACCGCCGCCCTGAAGCTGCAGGAATTACGCAACCTGCTGATCCAATGAGGTTTTCCTGGGCCGCCCGGCAGCATGGCGCAGGATGTCCGGCCAAGCCGAGCCGCTTCCGTAACGTAACAGAACGGGTCGATTGACGGACAGGGCCGCATTTGCTTGGCTTGGCTCCAACAGGCTGCCCTGATCGGCTGTGGCCTTGGTTGATCCCAGCGTGCGGGCAATCCACCCGCTTGGGACGGGCCACAAAAAATCGGGTAACGACCCAAGAGGAAGAGCAAAGTGACCGAGTTGCCCAAAACCATGTTCGCCGTGGTGCAGAAATTCGAAGGATACGCCAAAACCGCCACCGGACCTGTGATCGAGCAAGCCTCGGACTGGCTGGAAGAGGTCGAAATCCCGGTGCCCGCTGCGGGGCCCGGTCAGGTTTTGATCCGTCTGCGCGCCGCTTCGGTGAACCCGTCCGACATCCACTTCATCAAGGGTGAATACGGCCAGCCACGCGTCAAGGGCGCCCCGGCTGGCTTCGAGGGGTGCGGTGACGTGGTCGCTACCGGAAAAGGGGCCGAGGCGCTGATGGGCCAGCGCGTGGCTTTCGTCGCCTCGGGTTCGGGGGTCTGGGCCGAATATGCGCTGACCCAGGCACAGATGTGCATCCCGTTGCGCGCCGAGATTTCGGATGACGACGGGGCCGCGCAGATCGTGAACCCGCTGACTGCGATGGCGATGGTCGATATCGCCAAATCGGCCGGAGAATCCTTTGTCGTATCGGCGGCAACCAGCCAGTTGGGCAAGCTGATGTGCGGGTTGGGGCGTGATCTGGGGCTGAAGCCCATCGCCATGGTTCGCCGGGCCGAGGCGGTCGAATTGCTGAAATTCCACGGCGCGGCCGAGGTTCTTGTGACCACCGACAGCGATGTTGTCGAGAAATTCGCGCAGACCAGCGCAACCCTGAAACCGCGCGTGTTTCTGGATGCGGTCTGCGACCAGCTGTCCGAGCAGATCTTCTGCGCCATGCCCAACGGCGCGCGCTGGGTCAGCTATGGCAAGCTGAGCACCGAGGCCCCGCGACTGACCCAGATGGGGCAAATGATTTTCATGAGCAAGCGGATCGAAGGGTTCTGGCTGACTCAGTGGATGATGTCCACGCCGCCCGAGGACCAGATGCGCGTGGTGGCCGAAGTGCAAGCCCGGTTTGCCGACGGACGCTGGAAAACCGACGTGTCCGCGCACCTGCCGCTAAGGAACATCGTGTCGGGCCTGGCCGATGCGATGAAAAAGAGTGACGGGAAGGTCATCATCACGCCATAGTAGAATAAGCCCCCCGGAGATTGGAGGAGATCCGGGGTGCGCAAAAGACGCCGGGCCAACCGGCAATTGGGAGGAGAATTTGGACAACGCACAGCTGCTGATTAGCGGGCTGGCGAATGGCTGTGTCTACGGCCTTATCGCGCTTGGCTTCGTGCTGATCTACAAGGCGACCGAAGCGGTGAACTTCGCTCAGGGCGATTTCATGATGCTGGGCGCCTTCGTCACCATTGGGTTGACCAATACCGAATATATGGGCCTGCCCTTCTGGCTGGCCCTACCCATCTCGCTGGGGATCATGGGCGCGCTAGGGTATCTGCTGGATCGGCTGATCATCCGCCGCCTGTTCGGGGAAAGCCAGACCGCCGTGGTCATCCTGACCATCGCCCTGGGCTTCGTGATCCGCTTTGTCGCCGGGCTGATCTGGGGCCACGAGCCGCAGACGCTGGAAAATCCGCTGGCCGGCAAGGAGGTCCGCTTTGGCGGGCTGGTTCTGGGGATGGAGGACGTGGCGGTCATCGTCGTGACCGTGCTGCTGACCTGGGCGCTGTACGTGTTTTTCAGCAAGACCAAGCTGGGTCTGGCGATGCAAGGCGCCTCGCAGAACCAGCTGGCGGCCTATTACATGGGGGTGCCGGTCAAGCGTGTGCAGGGTTTCATCTGGGGGCTGGCCGGTGTCGTGGCCGGGATCGCGGGGATCCTGTTCGCCGCCAAGGGCTCGGTCGATCCAACCACCGGGCTGCTGGGGATCAAGGCCTTTGCGGCGGCGGTCATCGGCGGGTTCGGTAGCCTGCCCGGAGCTTTGGCGGGCGGTCTGATCGTCGGCGTGATCGAACCCTTTGCCAGCCGCTACATCGCCGCGGGCTACAGCCAGATCGCGCCTTATGCGCTGTTGTTGGCGGTGCTTATCTTCCGTCCGCACGGCCTGTTCAGCCAGGTCCGGGTCAAGAAGGTCTGAGCGCATGAGGATCGTTTTCAAAACCGACTACATGCAGGACATCCGCCCGTGGAAGGACGGATACCAATTGTCGCTCTACCTGCTCCTGCTGGCGGTGGTCTTTGCCGCGCCGTGGTTGCTGGACGCGTTCTATCTGGGAGAGCTGACGAACGTTCTGATCTGGGCCATCGCCGGGCTGGGCCTGATGATCCTGACCGGGCATACCGGCCAGGCCAGCCTGGGCCACGCGGCGTTTCTGGCCTTTGGCTGTTATGCCAACGTGATCCTGATCGAGGCCGGCGTGCCGTTTCTGGTGGCATTTCCGCTGGCCGGCATTCTGACCGGTATCGCCGGGGTCACTGTCGCCATTCCTGCCCTGCGGCTGCACGGCATCTATCTGGCGATCTTCACCCTGGCTCTGTCGATCCTGATGGACGACCTCATCGTTCTTGCCGAACCAATCACCGGCGGCGTGGCGGGCAAGTACATGGGCGGAGTCGAAATATTCGGCCATCTGGTCGATCGTTGGGGCACGCCCGAGCAGTTCTACTGGCTGGTGCTGGCCGTCACGGTTCTGGTCACGCTGGGCTATATCAACCTTCTGCGTACGCCGCTGGGGCGCAGCTTCATCGCGGTGCGTGACTCGGAAGTGTCCGCGCAGGCGATGGGCATCGACATCGCGCGCACCAAGACAGTGTCCTTCGCCCTGTCTTGCGCCGTTACCGGATGGGCGGGTGCGCTGATGGGCCTCTATGCCGGGGCCTTCAACAACGAAACCTTCAGCGTGGTGATCTCGATCCAGCTGCTGATGATGATCGTGATCGGCGGGCTGGGCTCGATCCACGGCGCGTTTCTGGGCGCCATCGTCATCGGGTTTCTGCCGCAGTTCCTGTCGATCGCCAAGGAATATGCAGGCGCCCTGTTCGGTGGCGGAACCGTCGCCATTCCGGGGCTGGAATTCGGCATCTTCGGCATGATCCTGATCGGGTTCATCCTGTTCGAGCCGATGGGCATCTATGGTCGCTGGCTGAAAATCCGCACGTGGTTCGAGCTGTTCCCCTTCTACCGCAAGGACATGTTCAAGCGGCAGAAATCCTATCTCAAGACGGAGCGCCTGAGATGAGCCTGCTGGAATTCGAGAACGTCACCCTGAAATTCGGTGGCCTGACGGCGGTTAACGACCTGTCCTTTTCGGTCGAAGAAGGCGAGGTCTTTGCCATCGTCGGACCGAACGGGGCGGGCAAATCCACGGTGTTCAACCTGATCTCGCGCTTTTACGACCCATACGCGGGCCAGATCCGGTTCGACGGGCACGATCTGCTGCAGGTGAAGCCCTCGGGTGTAGCCGCCTATGGCGTCGCGCGCACCTTCCAGAACATCGAGCTGTTCGAACATGCAACCGTGTTGCAGAACCTGCTGGTCGGGCGGCACCGCCACCGGCGTACCAACCTGCTGTCTGAGGTATTCTTTACTCCCTCGGCCCGCCGGCAAGAGCTGGAGAACCGCGAGAAGGTCGAAGAGATCATCGATTTCCTCGACCTGCAGGCCTATCGCGACAAGATGATCGCCGGCCTGCCCTACGGCGTCCGCAAGGTGGTCGAGGTCGCGCGCGCGCTGGCCACCGACCCCAAGCTGCTGCTGCTGGATGAACCGGCCTCGGGGCTGTCGGTCGAAGAAACCACCGACATGCGCTGGTGGATCGACGACATCCGGCGGCAGATGGGGATCACAGTGTTGATGGTCGAACATGACATGGGGCTGGTCTCGGGCGTGTCCGACCGGGTGCTGGCCATGGCCGATGGGGCGAAACTGGCCCTAGGGACACCGGCGCAGGTGCAATCGCACCCCGCCGTCGTCGAAGCCTATCTGGGGAAAGCCTCATGAGCGCACCGATTCTGAGCATCCGCAACATCGAAAGCTTCTATGGCCCGATCATGGCGATCCGCGGCGTGTCGCTGGACGTGCAAGCGGGCCAGATCGTCTCGATCCTGGGCGCCAACGGGGCGGGCAAGACGACGCTGATGAAGACCGTCTCGGGCGTGATGGACCCGGAAAAGGGAACCATCACCTTCGACGGCGAGGAAATCCAAGGGTTAGAGCCGCACAAGATCGTCCAGAAGGGCATCGTGCATGTGCCCGAGGGGCGCGAGGTGTTCCCGCTGCTGACGGTGAACGAAAACCTCAGCCTGGGGGCCTATACCCTGCACGACAAGGCCCAGATCGAGCGCGACCGCGAGTTGGTGTTTTCTTACTTCCCGGTCCTGAAGGAACGTCGCAATCAAGAGGCCGGCACTTTGTCGGGTGGGCAGCAGCAGATGCTGGCCATCGGCCGCGGCCTGATGGCCAACCCGCGCATCATGCTGCTGGACGAACCCTCGCTGGGCCTGTCGCCGCTGCTGGTCCAAGAGATCTTTGGCATCCTCAGACGTTTGAACGACGAGCAGAACATGACCATGATGCTGGTCGAGCAGAACGCCAACGCCGCGCTGGAACTGGCCGATCATGGTTATGTCATGGAGGTCGGGCGCATCGTGATGGACGGCCCCGCCGACGTGCTGATGCGGTCCGAGGACATCCAGAACTTCTATCTGGGCGTGCAGGAGGAAGGCGCGCGGGAAAACCGCCGCTGGAAACGCAAAAAGACGTGGAGGTGAGCCGGATGAACATGACCACCCTGCCCCCGCAGACCACCATCAACGGCGTTCAATTCAACGCCACGCCCGGCCAGCGCCCCGTGAGGGTCGATGGCTGCGTTACCATCCCCGAGCTGTTCCAGAAACGCTGCGCCGCCCTGGGCGACCGCACCGCGCATCGGGAAAAGGATCTGGGCATCTGGAAATCCTATTCCTGGGCCGACTACTGGCAGCACGCCAAATGGATCGGGCTGGCGCTGCGCAAGCTGGGACTGCAACGCGGTGAGGTCGTCTCGATCCTGTCCGAGGACCGCAAGGAATGGGCCTGGTTCGATCTGGGCATCCAATGCGTCGGCGGCATCGCCTCGGGCGTCTACACCACCGATTCCGCCAGCCAGCTGAAATACCTGGTCAATGACAGCAACAGCCGCTTTCTGATCGTTGAGGACGAGGAGCAGCTTGACAAGTTTCTGGACATTGAAGACGAGGTGCCCGGCCTGTTGAAGGTCATCATCCTTGAAGACGAAGGCCTGCACGACCTGGCCCATCCCCGCTGCATGATGATCAAGGATCTCTATGCCCTCGGCCGTGAGGCCGAGCGCGAAGAGCCGGGCCGATTCGAAGCCGAAATCGCGCTGGCCACGCCGCAGGACACTGCGCTGCTGATCTATACCTCGGGCACCACCGGCATGCCCAAGGGCGCGATGGTTAGTAACGAAAACATCATGGCCGCGATCGAATGCGGCGCACGCTGCCTGCCCGCGCTGGAGACGGATGAGCAGCTTTGCTTTCTGCCGCTGTGTCATATCCTGGAACGCGATGTTTCGATTTACTTCCCGCTGGCCTCGAAATGCACGGTGAACTTCGCGGAAAGCCCCGAGACGGTCTTTGCCAACCTTCAGGAAGTGTCGCCCTCGACCTTCACCGCCGTTCCGCGCGTGTGGGAGAAGATCTATTCGCAGGTGCTGATCATGGCGCAAGAGGCCACCCCGGCCGGGCGTGCCGCGTTTGGCATGGCGCTGAAAGCCGGGATGAAACGGGCCGAGTACATCCTGCAGGGCAAACCGGTGCCGCCGGCGGTGGCCGCGAATTTCTGGCTGTGGGACCGGCTGGTGCTGCGCAACCTGCGCCGGATGCTGGGCATGGACCGGCTGCGGCGCGGCGGGTCGGGCGCGGCCCCGATCTCGCCCGAGCTGCTGAAATGGTACTGGGCCATCGGCGTGCCGCTGGTCGAGGGCTTCGGCATGACCGAGACCTCGGGCATCGCCACGCTGAACACGCCCGAGGCCAACCGCATCGGCACCATCGGCAAGCCCGCACCGGGGATCGATCTTCGCATCTCGGACGGGGACGAAATCCAGATCCGCGGCCTGAACGTGTTCCAGGGCTATTGGCGCAACAATGCCAAGACTGCCGAAACCTTCACCGCCGATGGCTGGCTGCGCACCGGCGATATGGGGCACGTGGACGCGGACGGCTATGTCACCATCACCGGCCGCCTCAAGGACATCATCATCACCGCCGGCGGCAAGAACATCACCCCGGCCGAGATCGAAAGCCGGTTGAAGTTCTCGCATTACATCTCGGACGCGGTGATCATCGGCGACCGCCGCAAGTACCTGACGGCGCTGGTGATGATCGATCAGGAAAACGTCGAGAAGTTCGCGCAGGATCGCAAAGTGCCGTTCTCGAACTTCGCTTCGCTCTGCGCTGCAGCCGAGGTGCGCGAATTGATCGGCGCGGAAGTGGCCGCGGTGAACAAGGAATTCGCGCGGGTCGAACAGATCAAGGATTTCCGCCTGATCGACGTGCTGCTGACCGCCGAAGATGACGAACTGACCGCGACGATGAAACTGAAACGCAGCCTGGTGGAAAAGAAACACGCGCATCTCATTGAAGACATGTACAAATAGAACAGGGATCAATACTAAGGGAGGAAGACACATGACCAAAGCAATCAGACGGCTGGCGGCGGCAACCGCCCTGTCCGCCCTGGCCTCGATGGGCTGGGCCGAAACGCAAGGCGTGACCGACGACGAAATCGTCATCGGGTCGGTCAATGACCTAAGCGGCATTTTTGCCGCCGTCGGGGTTCCGGCCACCAAGGGCGCGAACGTGGTGTTCGACCGGGTCAACGCCAATGGCGGCGTGCATGGCCGCAAGATCCGCTATGTGGTCGAAGACAACGGTTACCAGATGCCGCGCGCGATGCAGGGCTACAACAAGCTGCTGAACCGCGACAAGGTGTTTGCGATGCTGCAATCTCTGGGCACGCCGATGAACCTGGCCGGGTTCAAACTGCTGGACCCAAAAGGCATTCCCAACGTCGCCCCCCTGTCGGCCGCGCGGCAGATGCTGCAGGAGCCGATGAAGAACAAGTTCACCTCGTTTTCCAGCTATTACGACCAGGCGCGCGTGGGCGTGAAATATCTGGCGCAGGAATTCGGCGGCGACAAGGTCTGCACGATGTATCTGCCCACCGATTTCGGCAAGGAAATCCTTGAAGGCAGCCAGGAAGGCGCCAAGGAAGCCGGCATTACCTTTGCCGCGGAAACCACTCACAAACCTGACGAAACTGATTTCGTGGGCTCGCTGAGCAAGCTGAAGGAAGAAGGCTGCAACATCGTCACCATCGCGCTGGGCGTACGGCAGGCCATCACCGTGGTCGGTACCGCCAAGAAGATGGGCCTGACCGACATGAAATTCCTGGGCACCTCGGCCAGCTTCCTGACCGTGGTGGCACAGGTGCCGGGTGGCGTGACCGACGGCTTCTACGCCGCCGCCTCGTGGCAGGATCTGTGGGCCCGCGCGGATGAACCCGCCCCCAAGGCCTTCATCGAGGAATACAAGGCCGCCACCGGCGAAGATCCGGTGGGCTTTTCGATGCTGGGCTATGCGGCGGCCGAAATGATGGTCAAGGCGCTAGAGGCCGCCGGCCCCGAGCTGACACATGACAGCTTTATCGCTGCGATGGAGTCACTGGATTATCAGGATGATCTGGTGGGCAACCACATGACCTTTGGCCCCGACGACCATCAGGGCGCCGATACGGTCTATGTCAGCGTGGTGGAAAACGGGGCGTGGAAGAAGATGCACGAGGAATAACACCAACTTCCGACCACGAAAAAAGGGCTCGCGGATGCGAGCCCTTTCCATTTTGTGCCCTCGGAAGCGATTAACGCTTCGAGAACTGGAACGAACGGCGGGCTTTGCGCTTGCCGTATTTCTTCCGTTCCACGACGCGGCTGTCGCGGGTCAGGAAGCCTGCGGCCTTCAGCGCGCCGCGAAGGCTGGGATCGTACAGCTGCAGCGCTTTCGAGATGCCGTGCTTGACCGCACCGGCCTGACCGGTCAGGCCACCGCCTTTGACGGTTGCGACCACGTCGAATTCACCTTCGACACCGGCAACCTGGAACGGCTGGCGCAGGATCAGCTGCAGAACGGGCCGTGCGAAATACACGTCCTGGTCTTTGCCGTTCACGGTGACCTTGCCGGAGCCCGGCTTGATCCAAACGCGGGCAACAGCGTCTTTACGCTTGCCGGTTGCATAGGAGCGACCCAGCTCGTCACGCACGGGCTCGCGCACGACGGTTTCTTCGGCCACGGTTTCAACGCCTGCGACGGCGCTCAGCTCTTCGAGAGTATTGATCTGATCAGCCATCGGTCATTAGCTCCGGGTGTTTTTCTTGTTCATGGATTTGACATCCAGAACTTCGGGGGCCTGGGCTTCGTGCGGGTGCTCGGCACCGGCATAGATGCGCAGGTTGGTCATCTGCTTGCGCGACAGACGGTTGCCCGGCAGCATGCGCTTGACGGCCTGGTAGACCACGCGCTCGGGGTGCGCGCCTTCCAGGATCTGCTGCTTGGTGCGCGACTTGATGCCACCCGGATGGCCGGTGTGCCAGTAGAAGTGCTCGTCGCGCTTCTTGCCGGTCATCTGGACCTTGTCGGCGTTGATGACGATGACGTTGTCGCCCATGTCCATGTTCGGGGTGAACGACGGCTTGTGCTTGCCACGCAGGCGCATGGCGACGATCGAGGCAAGACGGCCCAGAACAACGCCCTCGGCGTCGATCAGGATCCACTTCTTGTCGATGTCTGCAGGAGTTGCAGAGAAGGTTTTCATGTCAGGACAATCCTGTTTGATGTGAAAGACCGCCCCTGCCGAGGCGGCCCGAATTCGATGAATGGGTATCTAGACGCAAGGAAACTTCAGGTCAAGCGCAACCAAAGTGTTTTAAGCGCTTGTTTTCAATGACTTGCAAAATAGGTATTTATTTACCCCACAAAGTCAGACGCTGATTTGCTCGGGTGGATTGTCCAGCAGGATACGCAGGCGCAACATTGCTTCTTCGAATTTCCGCAGGGAGACGTGTCCGTTCATCGCGATGCGCACAGCGTTGGGTGCGCGCCCGTCCCGCAGGGCGAATTCATCGGCGGATCGAATCTGAATCCCCTCACGCTCGGCCGCGCGACTGAAAGCAGCGGCGCGCCAGCCTGACGGCAGGTGCAGCCACACAAAGGGAATTTCCGGATCCCAACTCAAATCGAACCCGCCCAGAGCATTCACCGCCACACGCACATACTCCCCCATCTTCACCCGCACATCCCGCGCCAGTCGACGGGCCGCGGGATCGGTCAGCAGCAGACGGGTCAGTTCGGCCAAAGGCTGGGCAAGGCCGAAATAGCCGTATTCGGCCGACCGACGTAGATCACTGCCGCGGTCACGCGGAGCGATGGCAAAACCCACACGCAGGGCCGGTGTCAGGGTCTTGGAAATGGACGAGACATGCCAGCCGCGATCGGGCGCCAGCGCCCGATAGCTGGGCGCACGCGCCTCGCCCATGCGATAGCAATCGTCCTCGATGATCTGCAGGTCGTGCCGTCGGGCGATCTCGACCACTTCCTGACGCCGCTCCAGTGGCGTGTGGCTGCCGGTCGGGTTCTGCACCTCGGGCGAGACGCAGATCGCCTGCGCCGGAGTCTGGCGCAGTACATGATCCAGCGCTTCGGGGTCGATGCCCCACTTGTCCATCTTTACCCCGACGACCTCGGCCCGCATCAACTCACCGGCGCGGCGGAACCCGGCATAGGACAGGTCCTCGACCAGAACCACGGGTTTCGGCCCGCGCAATAGGGTCTGGAACACAACGCACAACCCGCTTTGGCCACCATGGGTCAGCACGACGTCGTCGGCGTTCAAAGCGCCAAGCGGCAGGTCGGAAAGCCAGTCGACCACCGCCTGCCGCACGCCCTGATAAGCCTCGCGGGTGGGATAGTTCATGAACAAGGCCGGATCGCTCTGCGCCACGCGGGCAAGGCAGGACCGGATCAGGGCCACCTGCCCCACATCCGGCAGACGGGGGCTGAATAGGCTTACACTCTTTTCGTATTTGTCATCGCGCAAATGCAACTGCCGCGACCATACGTCATCCAGCAGAGGCGTCTTCGGCGGCGCCACGAATGTACCACGTCCGACCTCGGCGCTCAGCAACCCCTCGTCGGTCAGGATTGAATAGGCTCGCGCCACCGTACCAGGTGTGATCTTCAGCCGATAGGCCAGGTCGCGTACCGGCGGCAGTTTCGCTCCAACCTTTAGCGTATTGTTTTCTATGGCCCTTCGGATTGTGTCCGCCACAAGAGTATATTTGGGTCCCTTGGATTCAGGCAACGCCTGCGGCCAAATTGTATCCATTACAATTCTTCCTTTGCCTTCATCACAATCCCGAGCGTACCACGACAATGTACCGAGCATTTAAGTTTTGTGTCAATACAATTTTGGAAGGATACCCAGATGACACGCGCAATGCACACCTCCGCCCTTCTGCTGCTGAACGACAGCCCGCGGCTGCCGTTGGTCGCCGCATTGGCCGTACGGTTTGCGGCGACTGTCACCAAATGGGAACGTCGGCGCCGCAGCCGCATCAATCTGGGCAAGCTGGATGATCGCCTGCTGCGCGATGTCGGGCTGAACCGCTTCGAGGCGGACCGCGAAAGCCGACGCCATTTCTGGATCGAATAAAGCATCCCCAGTCCCGTTCGCGGGACCTCTTCCTGGGCCGGGGGTCAGTCCCCGGCCTTTTTCATCCAAACGCCGCCGCGGCCGAGCCTTCGGGGGGCAGCGAATAGGTCATGCTGGCCCGGGCGCAGGGGGCATCGGCCCCGTCCGAATACATCAGCACATCCCCCACGGCCAGCGACCGCCCCAGCTTGAGCAACCGGCACTGCGCGATCAGATCGGTGCCCCCTTCAGGCTTGCGCAGGAAATCCATCGAACTGTTGGTGGTCACCGCCAGCGATTGCCGGCCCTTTCGCGCCAAAACCATCGAATAGACGCACACATCGGCCAGGGCGAACATCGAGGGCCCGGACACGGTGCCGCCCGGGCGCAGGTGCCGGTCTTCGACAACCAGGCGCATGGTGATCGTGTCCTCGGTCAGGGCTTCGACCACGAAATCCCTGTGTACCTGCGGAAAGACCTGCGCCAGGTACTGCGACAGTTCTTCCTTGTTCATTGCCAATGACATGCTTCCCCTCCTCGATTTGCCGACCTAGAGTTGGCCCGACAGCCAGCGGGAGGGCAATATGGCAATTTTGGAACGTAGCGACACCGGGGCGATCGCCCATCTGAAACTGAACGCGCCCGAGCGGCTGAACGCCCTGAGCGACGAGATGCTGGCCGCGATGCAAACCGAACTGGACGCTCTGCGCGATGACCGGTCCATCCGCGCGGTGATCCTGTCGGGCGCAGGCAAGGCTTTCTGCGCCGGCCACGACCTGAAACAGATGACGGCGGGCCGTCAGGCCGAGGACGGCGGCAAGGCCTATTTCACCGACCTGTTCAACCGTTGCGCGCGGATGATGATGTCGATCCAGTCGCTGCCCCAGCCGGTGATCGCGCAGGTTCACGGGATCGCTACCGCAGCGGGATGCCAGTTGGTGGCGACCTGTGATCTGGCCATCGCGGCAGACAACACCCGGTTCGGTGTGAACGGCGTGAATATCGGCCTGTTCTGCTCGACGCCGATGGTCGCGCTCAGCCGCAACATCCCGCGCAAACAGGCCTTTGAAATGCTGACCTCCGGCGACTTCATCCCGGCCCAACGCGCAGCCGAGTTGGGCCTGATCAATCGCGCGGTCCCCGAAACCGAGTTACAACAGGAAACATGGGCCCTGGCCGAAAAGCTGGCCTCGAAACTGGGGGCTGCCGTCAAGATCGGCAAGCAGGCGTTCTATGAGCAGATCCAGATGCCGCTGGAACAGGCCTATGCCTATACCGGAGAGGTAATGGCTCAGAATATGATGCATCACGACACCGAGGAAGGAATTTCCGCCTTCATCGAAAAACGACCGCCCAATTGGACGCAATGACGCAAAGGTGATGAACAAAATTCTCGAATGTTCGCATTTTTTCACTTTCCAAAAGGGCAACTCTGTGGCAATGCTGAGACAGAGCTCAGGCTCTGACATTCTTTTGGGTCGCCGTGGGCGGAAGGTCCCTCCAGCCGGTCTCTCTCACTGGCGCTAAGATTCCCGCAGCGGCGACCCCAAGATTTTTCCCCTTTTTCAATGGCTTGACGCAGCAGTGCGTGTGAGTGTGGCTGACCGTTGCGCAATCGGCCCGCGTGGCTTATGTGAACGCGCATGACACAGAAATTGCATATCGTGGGCGGCGGCATGGCCGGATCCGAGGCCGCATGGCAGGCCGCCGAGATGGGTGTGGACGTCGTGATTTACGAAATGCGCCCCGAAACTGGCACCTTTGCGCACCAGACCGGCAACCTGGCCGAGATGGTGTGTTCGAACTCGTTCCGGTCGGACGATGACGAGCAGAACGCCGTCGGCCTGCTACATTGGGAGATGCGCGCGGCCAACGGGCTGATCATGGCCAGCGCTGATGCCCACCGCCTGCCCGCCGGCGGTGCCTTGGCCGTCGACCGTGAGCCTTTTGCCGAGACCGTCACCGCGCGCCTGAAAGCGCACCCCCGGGTCAGCGTCAGCCTTGAAGAGGTGACAGAGCTGCCGGACCAAGGCCACTGGATCTTTGCCACCGGCCCTCTGACCTCACCCGCCCTGGGTCAGGCAATCCAGCGCGAGACCGGCGCCGAAGCGCTGGCCTTTTTCGACGCGATCGCCCCGATCGTCTATGCCGACACGATCGACATGAGCAAGGCGTGGATGCAGTCGCGCTATGACAAGGGCGAGACCGAGGAAGAACGAACCGCCTATCTGAACTGCCCGATGGACCGCGACCAGTACGAAGCTTTTATCGATGCGCTGCTGGCCGCCGACAAGACCGAGTTCCACGAAGGTGAGACCGCCGGCTATTTCGACGGCTGCCTGCCGATCGAGGTGATGGCCGAACGGGGCCGCGAGACCCTCCGCCATGGGCCGATGAAACCGGTGGGCCTGACCAATCCGCACCAGCCGGACGTCAAACCCTATGCGGTGGTACAACTGCGCCGCGACAACGCTTTGGGCACGCTGTTCAACATCGTGGGATTCCAGACCAAGATGAAATACGGCGCGCAGACCGAGGTGTTCCGGATGATTCCGGGGCTCGAGAATGCCAGCTTTGCCCGGCTGGGCGGCATCCACCGCAACACGTTCATCAACTCGCCCACCCTGCTGGACGCGCAGATGCGGCTCAAAACCAGGCCGAACATCCGGTTCGCCGGACAGATCACAGGGGTCGAAGGCTATGTCGAAAGCGCCGCGATGGGTCTGCTGGCCGGACGTCTGGCGGCTGCCGAGATCCTGGGCCACTCCCTGCCCCCGGTTCCGCAGGACAGCGCCATGGGCGCGCTGATCCATCACATCACCGGCGGGGCCGAGGCCAAGACCTTTCAGCCGATGAACGTCAACTTCGGCCTATTCCGGCCGGTCGACGGGTTGAAAGGTGGACGGCGTGGCCGCAAGGACCGCTACAAGGCCTATACCGACCGCGCCAAGGCCGCATGGCAGGCGTGGCTGGCCCAAGCCGACTGGACGCAGGACGCCGCGCCCGCCTAGACTGAGCGCATGAGCAAAAAATACCTCGACAAGACCTATGAGCTGAATTCGCCCCAGGAAACGCAGGCGCATTATCAGAAATGGGCCGCGTCCTACGAGGATGAAGTGGCCGAACACGGCTATGCCACTCCGGGCCGCGTGGCCGAGGCGCTGTGGGACAGGTTTCCGCACCCGCAGGAACCCGTACTGGATTACGGATGCGGCACGGGTCTGTCGGGCGTTGCGTTGCACAAGGCCGGATTTCGCGTGATCGACGGTATGGACCCGACCCCGCGCATGTTGGAGGGCGCCGAGGCCAAGGGCGTGTATCGCAGCCTGACCCCCTTCGAGATTACCGACCCCAGCCCCGTGCAAACCGGCGCTTATCGCGCCATCACGGCCATCGGTGTGATCGGCGCAGGCGCAGCGCCGCCCGAAACCTTCGACATGCTGATGAAGGCCTTGCCCAAAAGGGGCCTGCTGGCCTTTTCGTTCAACGATCACACTCTGCAGGACCCGGCCTATACCGTCCGCCTGAGCGAATGGCTGGACATCGGCGCCGCGCGGCTGCTGTTTCGCGAACACGGGCCACACCTTCCGGGTCTGGATTTGAAGTCCGACGTTTATATCGTTGAAAAACTGTGACATTCATCACCCGTTTCGCCCCATCTCCAACCGGCCCCCTGCATCTAGGGCACGCCTATTCCGCGCTGCTGGCCCATGACATGGCCCACGCCAGGGCCGGGACGTTTCTGCTGAGGATCGAGGACATCGACCAGAGCCGCGCCCGCCCCCATTGGGAGGCGCAACTGAAAGACGATCTGGCTTGGCTGGGCCTCAGCTGGCCCGAACCGGTCATGCGGCAATCGGATCGGCTGGACCTGTATCACCGCGCGTTGGACGCAATGTGGGCGCGCGGCCTGCTGTATCCCTGCACCTGCAACCGCCGCGACATCGCCGCGGCCGCCAGCGCGCCACAAGAAGGCCAGCCGATGTTGGGCCCGGACGGGATCGTCTATCCCGGAACATGCCGCGCACGCTGGAACCCCGATTCAGCGCGCCAGCCGCGACCGACCGACCTGCCCTTGCGCCTGAACATGGCCGAGGCCTTGAAACAGATCAACTCCGCTCTCCAACCATCTGCTAAAACGACTAATTCAGCGCTGGCATTCATCGAGCAAGGTCACGGTCCCGGCGGAGAGACCGGGGCCATCACCATCGAGGCTGATCAACTGCGCAGTGCCGTCGGTGACGTGGTTCTATCCCGACGCGGAATGGGCACCTCGTATCACCTGTCGGTGGTTCTGGACGATGCCGCGCAGCAGATCACCCATGTGGTGCGCGGGCAGGATCTGTTCGAGGCCACCTGCATCCACGTGGTGCTGCAACGTCTACTGGAATTGCCTACGCCTATCTATCACCACCACCGTCTGATTCGGGATGACACGGGCAAGCGGCTGGCCAAACGCGACGACGCCCGCGCAATCGCGAAATATCGCGAGGAAGGCGCCTCGCCGCAGGACATCCGCGCAATGGTCGGGTTGTGAGGCGCGGCTGTCAGGCCAACGGCACCATCAATTCGACCTCATCACCATCGCGGACCGCAGTGTAGAAGCAGCTGCGCCGATTGGTGTGACAGGCCGGGCCGGTCTGATCGACCAGAACCAGCAGGCAGTCGCGGTCGCAATCCACCCGCAGATCGACCAGCTTTTGCACATGGCCCGAGCTTTCGCCCTTGATCCAGAACGCTTGGCGCGAGCGAGACCAATAGGTCACGCGCCCGGTCTCCAGCGTCTTGCGCACGGCCTCGGCATTCATCCAGGCCATCATCAGCACCTCTCCGGTGTCGTGCTGCTGGGCGATGGCGGGGATCAGCCCCGTTTCGTTGAATTTCAGCGTTGACGGGTCAAATGAGACGGCGCGCGACATGGCAAAAACCTTTTGCATCCCAGAACATGGCCACTATGTATGGGGAACACGCAGCGAGGGGAACCCATGTCCGGCGAAACCGATCTGATCAAGCTTTATTCCGGCCGCATTCTTGAACTGGCCGCCGACATCCCGAATTTGCAGCGCCTGGAAAGCCCCGGTGCAACCGTCAAGAAACGCTCGCCCCTGTGCGGGTCGACCGTCACCGTGGACGTCAAAGTGAAGGATGGCCGGGTTTCCGAGTTCGGGCAGGATGTGAAAGCCTGCGCGCTTGGCCAGGCCGCGGCCTCGGTGGTCGGCGGTGCAGTGATCGGTGCGACGCGCGCTCAGATCGAGCAGGCGCGCGATCAACTCAAGGCCATGCTCAAACAGGACGGCCCTGCCCCTGACGCGCCTTTTGACGGGCTCGAGGTGCTGATGCCCGCGCGCGACTACAAGAACCGCCACGCCTCGATCATGCTGGCGTTGGACGCCACCGCCGAGGCCATGGCGCAGGCGGAACAGGCCAATTGCGCCTGAACATGGCATTTTCAGCACGTTGCATTTAACCTCCGGCCATATTTGCCGGAGATTTCAATGGAAAACCTGCTCGAACATTTCGTGACCCTGTGGGTCGTCATCGACCCGATCGGCACCATTCCGGTTTTCATCGCCGTAACCGCCGGCATCGATGTCGCCGCGCGCAGACGGACCGCCCTGCAGGCGGCCCTTGTCAGCGCGGGCGTTCTGCTGTTCTTCCTGGTGTTCGGCCAATTGTTGATCGAGGCGCTCGATATCGGCCTGAACTCGTTCCAGGTGGCTGGCGGAATCATCCTGTTTTTGTTCGCCCTGTCGATGATCTTTGGCGAGAGCAAACCCGAGGTCGACCAACGCGTGGCCGAGGAAGACCGGCAGGACCAGCTGCACCAGCACAACCCCGCAATCTTCCCGCTGGCGGTGCCGTCTCTGGCCTCGCCCGGAGCGATGCTGGCCATCGTCATCCTGACCGACAATCACCGCTACAGCCTGGTCGATCAGGGCATCACCGCGCTGATCATGCTGACGGTGCTGGCGGCCGCCTTTGTATTGATGCTGCTGGCCGAGCCGATCATCCGCCTGATCGGCCATTCCGGCGCTGCCATCATCAGCCGCGTGATGGGCATGATCCTCGCCTCGGTCGCGGCCAACTCGGTTCTGTCGGCGCTGCTGGAAATCATCAAGACGGGACAATTATAAAAAACCGCCGCTCCTTCCGGGCGAAAGGGCGGCGGCAGTCATGCGTGTCTCGTGTGGGGTCCGGGTTCCGCGCGGGGCCGAGGCACGGCCCCTTCAAGGGGTTTGGGACAGGCAGGTCACCCTTGACTGAGATGGGGATGACAGCGCGGTGCTATCGGCACGAGATCGCAGGCAGAAAGGGTCAGAACCCGACAGGCAGATGCAGCGCCACCATCAGCATCACGATCAAGGACGCCGCGCCGGCTGCATCTTGCAGCAGCGTGCTCTGCGAACGGCTGATTGCGGTCTTGATCTGGCTCAGCATGGCGTCTCCTCCGGTCTGGCTTTAATGCTTTGTTGACCTTTTGTTCTCATATTTCTCCGAGTCGGTAAAGAACTTTTAGAGAACATTTGTGAACTATTCGGGGACTGAGTCCCTAACCCACTGAAATCAAACGGATCGCTTGATCCTGTTTCATCAGCCACAGAAGAACGCGCGCCGCCTTGCCGCGCTCGGTGGTCAGCTTGGGGTCGGTGGCCAGCAACGCACGCGCATCCGTCTGGGCGATTTCCATCAATCCGGCCTGCCTCTCTAGGTCGGCGATCTGGAACCGGGGCAAACCGGACTGCGCCGTCCCGATCAGGTCGCCTGCTCCGCGCATTTCAAGATCGGTCTGCGCGATGCGGAATCCGTCCTCGGTTTCGCGCAGCACTTCCAGCCGCCTGCGACCGCCCTCGCTCAGCGGGGCTTGGTACATCAACAGGCAGGTCGAGGCCCCCTCGCCGCGCCCGACCCGCCCGCGCAGCTGGTGCAGTTGCGCCAGGCCAAAGATCTCGGCGCGTTCGATAACCATGATCGTGGCATTGGGCACGTTAACGCCGACCTCGATCACCGTCGTGGCCACCAGCACCTTAGTCTGCCCCGCCTGAAAGGCCGCCATGGCCGCGTCTTTCTCGGACGGAGGCATCTGGCCATGCACCAGCCCGACCACGCCTTCGCCCAATTGCGCCCGCAGATGTTTGAACCGCTCCTCGGCGGCGGTTAGATCCGAAACCTCGGATTCATCCACCAGAGGGCAGACCCAATAGCACTGCCGCCCCTCGCCGATCGCACGTCGCAGATGGTCCACAACCTCGTTCATGCGTTGCGTGCTGACGATAGCGGTCTTGACCGGTTTGCGCCCGGGCGGCTTTTCATCAAGCACCGACACGTCCATGTCGCCGTATTGCGCCAGCGCCAGGCTGCGGGGGATCGGCGTGGCGGTCATGACCAGAACATCGGCACCCCTGCCCTTTTCCGACAGTTCCATCCGCTGGCGCACCCCGAACCGATGTTGTTCATCCACGATGGCCAGCCGCAGATCCTTGAACGCGACATCGCTTTGGAACACCGCATGGGTTCCGACCAAAATCTGGATGTCCCCGGCCTGTAAGGCCGCCAGTTTCGCGCGCCGCTCGGCGCCCTTGTCGCGCCCGGTCAGGATCTCGAGCACCACACCGGCATCTTCGGCCAGCGGGCGCAGCCCTTCCAGGTGCTGACGGGCCAGAATCTCGGTCGGCGCCATCATCACACCCTGACCGCCGGCCTCGACGGCGATCAACAAGGCCATGAAGGCCACCAATGTCTTGCCCGCGCCAACATCGCCCTGAAGCAACCGGTTCATCCGCGCGTCCGAGGCCATGTCGGCCGCGATCTCGCGGATTGCGCGCTGTTGTGCCTGCGTCGGTTGATAGGGCAGTTTTTTCAGCACCTTCGACTGCAAAGCGCCGGTGCCGACGCTGACGATCCCGCGCGACTTGCGCTCACGCTGCCGCGCCAGGGCAAGGGTCAGTTGGTGGGCGAAAAGCTCATCATAGGCCAGACGCTCGCGTGCGGGTGCGAATGGGGCAACGTCATCGGCACCGCGTGGATTGTGGGCGTCGCGGATCGCTTCGGGCCATCCCGGCCATCCCCGGCGCTGAACCAAGGCCGGGTCCGCCCATTCTGCAAGATCCGGCACCCGGGCCAGCGCGCTTTGCGCCGCCTTGAAGGCGGTTTTCTGCGTCACCCCCTGGGTCAAGTGATAGATCGGCTCGAATTCCGGGATCGACCCGGCCTGATCGATCGGCACGACATGATCGGGGTGAACCATTTGGGCCGTACCGTCAAACAGTTCCAGCTTTCCCGAAATCACCCGCCCCGCCCCTTCCGGCAGGATTTTCTTCAGGTAGTCGCCGCGCGCATGAAAGAACACGAGTTGGAAATCACTCTGGCTGTCCTGCACAAACACCCGATAGGCGCCGCCCCGGTTGCGCGGCGGACGATGGGCGCCCACGGTCGCCTCAACGGTCAGGGTCGCCGGCAGGTCAACGCCGTGGATCGTGTCACGTCTGCGCCTGTCGATCACCGCATAAGGCAAGGCGAACAGCAGGTCGCGCGGCGTCTCGAGCCCCATCTGCCCCAACAGACGGGCCGTCTTGGGGCCGACGCCGTCCAGCGTCTCGAGTCCCGCAAACAGCGGGAAGAGCTGCTCGGGGCGCCCGCTCATGCGTCCCCGATCAGGTGCAGCCATTCGTCTTCATCCAGGACCTTGACTCCAAGTTCGGCCGCCTTTCTGGCCTTGGACCCGGCACCCGGACCCGCAACCACGATATCGGTTTTCTTGCTGACCGAGCCGGACACCTTGGCCCCCAATGCCTCGGCCCGGGCCTTGGCCTCGGCGCGGGTCATTTTCTCGAGCGTTCCGGTAAACACGATGGTCTTTCCCGCGACCGGGCTGTTGCTTGTATCGGGCCGGACCGCATCCAGCACGTTCAACTGCGCCACCAGGTCGTCAATGGTTTTCCGCTCGGCCTCTTGCGCGAATGTCGAAACCAGGGTGCGGGCCATTACCTCGCCCACGCCGTCGATACTTAGCAGTTCCTGCCATTCGGGGCCCTCAAAACCGGCGGCGGCAGTCATCGCTTTTTCAAACGCCTCCCACGAGCCATAGTGGTTGGCCAGCAGGTTCGACGCAGCCTCGCCCACATGGCGGATCCCCAGTGCAAACAGCAGCCGGGCCAGCGGAACGGTGCGCTTTTCGTCGATCGCGGCCCACAATTTGGCGACGCTCTGCCGGCCCCAGCCCTTGCGGTTGGCCAGTTTGTTCAAATTCTTCGCGTCGCGTTGCTGCAGCGTGAAGATGTCCACCGGAGTTTTCACGGGCAGATCAGGATCTTCATAGAACATCTCGATCTGCTTGGCACCCAAACCTTCGATGTCGAAAGCCTTGCGCGAAACGAAATGTTTCAGCTTTTCAACGGCCTGCGCCGGGCAGATGACCCCACCTGTGCAGCGGCGCACTGCGTCGCCCTCCTCTCGGATGGCATCGCTGCCGCATTCGGGGCACTTGGTCGGAAACTCGAAAGGCACGGCCCAGTCGGGGCGTTTGCTCAGATCGACGTCGGCGATCTTTGGAATCACGTCACCGGCACGATAGACCTGCACCCAGTCGCCGACGCGGATATCCTTGCCATCGCGGATCACGTTACTCTTGGCGTCACGCCCGGCGATATAGTCTTCGTTGTGCAGCGTGGCGTTCGATACAACCACGCCCCCCACGGTCACCGGGTGCAGGCGCGCAACCGGGCTGAGCGCGCCAGTTCGGCCGACCTGAATGTCGATTGCTTCGAGCCCGGTCCAGGCCGTTTCGGCCGGAAACTTGTGCGCGATCGCCCAACGCGGCGTTGTCGAGCGAAAGCCCAACCGCGCCTGCAGCGCCAGGTCGTTAACCTTGTAGACCACGCCATCGATGTCATGGCCCAGTGTCGCGCGCTGCTCTTCGATCGCCCGGTAGTGGGCCAGCATCTCATCAACCGAGCGGCACAGTTGCGTCAATTCGTTGGTGGCAAACCCCAAGGCGGCCAGCCGGGACAGGCCATCGACCTGGGTAC
>NZ_JBXWRZ010000035.1:0-35916 GCF_059613165.1 Ruegeria sp. BHSB172 | reverse complement strand
GCAGCTTGACCCAGCCGGTACCGCGTGTGGCGCTGGCCAGCGTGCGGTGCAGTTCGTCCTCAGCCACGGCGGGCAGCTGGGCGTTGAAGATCTCCCAGCCCGGCGCGTTCGGGTTGCCCTCGAACCCCAGGACCTGCCCCTGAAGCGAGCTGATCGTGGGCACCAGATCGCCCACGAAGGCCGACGGAACATGGATCTCGGCGTTCAGGATCGGCTGCAACACGACGGGTTTGGCCTGCGGCAGGGCCTCGCGGACTGCGTTTTTTCCGGCCGTCCGGAAGGCAAAATCGGAACTGTCCACGTTGTGATGCTTGCCGTCATGCAGCGTAACCTTCACATCCACCACCGGAAAGCCCTCGGGGCCCTGCACTAATGCATCGACCGCGCCTTGTTCGACCGAGGGGATATAGTTCTTGGGCACCGCGCCGCCCTTGACCACCTCGTCGAACTGAAAATCTGATCCGCGCGGCAGCGGCGCGACCGAGATCACCACATCCGCGAACTGCCCCGCGCCACCGGATTGCTTGCGGTGGCGGTGCCGGTGTTCGACCGCGGCGCGGATAGTCTCGCGATAGGCGGTCTCGACCGGGGAGGTCTCGATCTCGATCCCGAAATCCTCGGCCAGCTTGGCGACCACCCGCCGCATGTGCTGCGGCCCCTGCGAGCCCAGGACGGCGTGGCCGCTCAGCTCGTCCTGTTCCAGCGTCAAGCCCGGGTCGATCTCGACCAGCCGGGACAGCGCGTTGGACAGGCGCACGTCGTCGCGTTCATGGGCTGGCGACACAACCTGCCGATAGGCGACCGGATGCGCCGTGGCCCAATCCGGCAGCGGCGTGGAGTCGCTGCTGTCATAGACATTGCCGGGGTTGAGGTGATCGGATTTTACCGCCAGCCCGATCTCGCCGGCCTTCAGCCCGTCGATCTGGGTCTTGGCATCGAGCGCGGTCAGGTTGCCAACGGTTTCGCCGCCCAACGGATCATGCGCCTTGATCCCGTCGCCCAGCCCCCGCAGGACGATGATCTTGCCGATGTGCTTCTTGACGTCGGCAAAACCGGTGATGGCGCGCGCGGCTTCGGGCGCCGCGTCGCGGTCGGCGGCGATGTCGAACTCGGGCGCCTCGTGCCGCAGGGCCTTCATCAGGCGGGTCAGCCCGTTGCCATGGCTGGCCGCGCCCAGACAGGCCGGGATCAACTGGTGGTTCTGCAACACCTGCGCGGCCAAGTCATAGATCTCGGCGCTGGGCGGCTGCTTGTCCTCGATCAGCTGCTCGAGCAGGTGGTCGTCGAAATCCGACAGGGTCTCGAGCAGTTCGGTGCGGGCTTCGGCCTCGCGATCCGCAACCGATTGCGGCAGTTCGATCAGCGCCGAGGGCTGACCTTCTTGATATTTCCACGCGCGCTCCGAGATCAGGTCGACGGCCCCGATAATGGTTTCGCCTTCACGGATCGGCACTTGCCGCAGGGTAATGTGATGGCTGCAATAGGTCTGCAGTGCGGCGACGATGTCTCGGATGCGGCCGTTGGGGTTGTCCATCCGGTTGATGAACAGAAAGCAGGGAATGCCCGCCTCCTCGACCAGCCGCAGGTAGGGGGCGCACAGAACAGCCGCGTCCGGGTCAGGCGGGACCACGACCACCGCCGCGTCGGAAATGGCCATGGCGGGCCCGGCATAGGCCATCGCATCGCCTCCGCCATCGACATCTATCGCGCACCACGGTTCGTCCAGATAAGAAAAACCGTGCAGATGCACGGTTCCGGACAGGTCGAATGTGGTGGGCCGGCCATCAAGGCGACTGATGGCCTCGACCAGGGTTGTCTTGCCCGATTGGCTGGGGCCGAGGACGGTAAAAACGCGCATGGGTGCTGTCCCTTCGTCAAGTTGCAGAGTGGTTGCACGAAAGGAGCTGTCGAACGCGGATGCGCCGGCGAGTCTGTCTGAATGATGGCCTGCCTCGGGGTCGGGCGGCCTGCCGCCCGCCTTCCGAGTGTGGGGAAAAGCCACCGCACGCGTCAACCCCCCGCTTTTTTGCATTGTGGCGACCGGCCGGGTTGCGGCCTGACGCCTGCCGTCAGATCGCCGAGCTGTGGCCCGCCTTGCTCAGGTCATAGGCGTCGAAGGTCCGGGCAATCATCCGGGTCAACGCGCGCGCTTCGGGCGGGATGAACAGCCCGTTATCGGTTATCTGCAACAACCCGTCGAAGGTGTCATTGGCGCGCTGGTACATCGCCGTCAGCTCGGCCGCCGAGATGTCGTGGTCGCGCAGGATCTCGGCCGTGTCGATGCGGAATTCGCACATCAGGGCCTCGATCAGGCGGGCGCGCAGGATGTCCTGACCCTTGAACAGATGCCCGCGCGAGGTCGAGAATTGGCCTTCGCGCACCGCGTTGGTATGGGCCGAAGTGGCCGGTGCGTTCTGCGCATAACCCTGTGGGAAGCGCGAGATCGAGCTGGCGCCGACGCCGATCAGAACCTCGGCCTGATCGTCGGTATAGCCCTGGAAGTTCCGCTTGAGCCGTCCGGCTTTCAGCGCGTGGGTCAGCCCATCATCCTTGGTGGCGAAATGGTCAATGCCGATTTCTTCGTAATTGTCCCACAGGAACAGACGGCGGGCGGTGTCGAACAGCTCAAGCCGCTGTTCCGGCGTCGGCAGGGCGTCGGACGGGATCAGCTGCTGGCGTTTCGCCATCCACGGTACATGCGCATAGCCATACAATGCCACCCTGTCGGGGCTTAGCGACAGCAGCTTCTGCACGCTTTCGGTCATCCGCGCCTTGGTCTGGTGCGGCAGTCCGTACAAGATGTCAGCGTTCAGGCTGGGCACGCCGCGCTCACGGATCATGTCGATCGCCTCGCGGGTGGTGTCATAGCTCTGGATGCGCCCGATGCTCTTCTGGATCTCGTCATCGAAATCCTGAATCCCGATCGAGGCGCGGTTCATCCCGGCTTCGGCCAGCGCGTCAAGACGGGCGTCGTCCACCTCGTTGGGGTCGATCTCGACCGAGAATTCCGCGTTGGGTCCAAGTGGGACGATGCCCAGAATATGCGCGGCCAGTTCGCGCATCAGGTCGGGGTTGAGCAGCGTGGGCGTTCCCCCGCCCCAGTGCAGGCGCGACAGGGTCACCCCGCTGGGCAGGCGCGCGGCCAGCAGGTCCAGTTCGGCCTTGAGGACATCGACATAGGCGATGACCGGGTTGTCGGTCTGGGTGCCCTGGGTGCGGCAGGCGCAGAACCAGCACAGCCGGCGGCAGAACGGCACATGGACATAGAGCGAGATCGAACTGCCCGGCCGGATGGCGGAAATCCAGTCGCTGAACATGTCGGGCCCCACGTCATTGCTGAAGTGGGGGGCGGTCGGATAGCTGGTATAACGCGGTACCTTCGCGTCAAATAGTCCAAGCTTTGCCAATTGAGGTTTTACTATCATGGCGACACCGGTATAGGCTCGGAAACCAGAAGACCTTGACCGAGATCAAGTGGACGCGCGCATGACCCTGACTACACTCGTTGACCATTCGAACTGCGAAGACTGTCCAATTCGTCACCGAGCGGTGTGCGCGCGCTGTGACGCGGACGAGTTGGTCGCGTTGGAAGAGATCAAGTATTATCGCAGCTTCGAGGCGGGGCAGACGATCATCTGGTCGGGCGACCAGATGAATTTCGTCGGCTCGGTGGTGTCTGGAATTGCATCGTTGACGCAAACCATGGAGGACGGGCGTACCCAGATGGTGGGCTTGCTGCTGCCCAGCGATTTCGTCGGCCGCCCGGGGCGCGAGTCGGCGCCTTATGACGTGGTGGCCACGACCGACGTGGTGATGTGCTGTTTCCGCAAGAAACCGTTCGAAGACTTGATGAACAGAACGCCGCATATCGCGCAGCGTCTGCTGCAGATGACGCTGGACGAACTCGACGCCGCGCGTGAATGGATGTTGGTCCTGGGCCGCAAGACCGCGCGCGAGAAGATCGCCAGCCTGCTGTCGATCATCGCCCGTCGGGACGCCTCGGTCAGCCAGAAGGGGCTTTCGGGGCCGATCGTGTTCGATCTGCCGCTGACGCGCGAGGCGATGGCCGACTATCTGGGCCTGACGCTGGAAACGGTCAGCCGTCAGATATCGGCCCTGAAAAAGGACGAGGTGATCCTGCTGGAAGGCAAGCGCCACGTCACCGTGCCGGATATCGGGCGCCTGATGGAAGAAGCCGGCGACGATGCCGATGGCGGCTTTCTGGTCTGAGGGCATATCTGACAGTACAGTGCCCGGCGATCTTGATGCGTGACGCCAAGGCGCGTCCGTGCTCTAACTAAGGGCGCATCAACCCAAGTCAGGGAGCGGTCATGGAATTCAGCAGTATATTAGCGATGTTGTTCATCGGCGCGATTGCCGGTTGGCTGTCGGGCAAGATCATGTCCGGCCGCGGGTTTGGCCTGGTCGGCAACATCATCGTCGGTGTCGTCGGGGCGTTTCTGGCGGGGACGATCTTTCCGGCGCTTGGATTTTCCGTAGGCGGCGGGATTTTCTCGTCGATCTTCTTCGCCACGATCGGGGCGGTGATCCTTCTGTTCCTGATCGGGCTGGTCAAGAAGGTCTGAGCCAGTGGGCCGCCCCAACCCGAGGCGGCCGACCCTGTTTCCCGTCAATGCGCCATGAAAACCGGCACGGCGGATTTTTCCAGCATGTTCCGCGTGGCGCCGCCCAGAATGGCCTCGCGGAAGCGGGAATGTCCGTAGGCCCCCATGACGATCATGTCGGCCGCGGTGTCCTCGGCATGGCGGTTCAGAATGTCCGACACGCGGGTCATCGTCTTGCTGAGCACGTCGATTTCGCATCTCACCCCGTGCCGGGCCAGCATTTGCGACAACAGCCCGCCCGGGTCCGACCGATCAGGGCCGTGGGTCGGCGGATCGATCACGACGATCCGGGTCAGATCCGCCGCCATCAGGAACGGCAGGGCGAACCGGATAGCGCGCATCGCCTCGACACTTTCGTTCCACCCGATCAGAACGGTGCGCGGCCGAGACACGATTTCCGCGTTATCCGGCACCACCAGAACCGGGGCGTGGCCGTCGAACATCGCGGCCTCGATGATGGGCTCGGCCTCGGCGCCCCGGCCTTCGCCATAGGGTTGCGGCAGCACCACCAGATCCGAGAATCGGGCCCGGTGGGCAACATGCCGGCCCAGATCTGCGATCTGCGCGACGCCGCTTTCGGCCGACCAGCGCACGCCGGACTTGCCCAGGAATTCTTCGGCGAATTTCAGGTTCTCCTCAGCCTCGGCATTGGCCCGGTTCAGGGTTTCCTGCAAGATCAGCGCATTGGCCCCGGCATAGTAGTATCCGGTCTGGCTGCGATCGACGCCCAGACACAGCGCTTCGGCATGGGCATCCTGAGCTTCGGCCAAAGCAGCCATCTGCTCCAGCGCCTTTTTTGCGAATTTTGTTTCCGTCACGACTGAGAGAAGCGATTTGTAAGCCATCTTGACCTCATTGTTCCATTGCTCGGTGCGGCGGTTTCGAGCAGGTCATTCATTTGGTTATGCGTGTCACAGTTTTCACTCTATTGTCTTGATACAGATCAAAGCAGTAGGGCCCGCGGTTGGCCGATACAGCAGGCAGTCAAAAAAGCCGCGCGCGGCAAGAGAATCGCGTGCGGCATGGCAAAGGGACGCAATATGTCGAATTACATCAAGCTGATCGCGCTTGGCCTGGTCACGCTGTTCGCAGCGATCGGGGCCAACTATGCGCGGGATTTGGCGTATCAGGTGCATGCGATACTGGTGATGCTGATCGCCGGTGGCCTGTTCATCTGGACGCTTCGCAACACCGACGAGCCCGACATTCTTGTCGATCGCTCGGGGGAATACATGGACGGCGTGATCCGCTATGGCGTGATCGCAACCGCCTTTTGGGGCGTCGTCGGATTCCTCGCGGGTACGTTCATCGCATTTCAACTGGCTTTCCCGGTGCTCAATTTCGAATGGGCCCAAGGATACCTGAACTTTGGCCGTCTGCGTCCGCTGCACACCTCGGCCGTGATCTTCGCCTTTGGCGGCAACGCGCTGATCGCCACGTCCTTCTACGTGGTGCAACGCACCAGCGCGGCACGTCTATGGGGCGGAAACCTCGCCTGGTTCGTGTTCTGGGGCTATCAGCTGTTCATCGTGCTGGCCGCGACCGGCTATGTGCTGGGCGGCACCCAGTCCAAGGAATATGCCGAGCCGGAATGGTATGTCGATCTGTGGTTGACCATCGTCTGGGTGGCCTATCTGGCCGTGTTCCTGGGCACGATCGTGAAACGGAAAGAGCCGCATATCTACGTGGCCAACTGGTTCTATCTGTCCTTCATCGTGACCGTCGCGATGCTGCACCTGGTCAACAACATGACCCTGCCGGTCAGCATCTGGGGCTCGAAATCCGTGATCGTCTGGTCGGGCGTGCAGGATGCGATGATCCAGTGGTGGTACGGCCACAACGCCGTGGGCTTCTTCCTGACGGCAGGCTTTCTGGGCATGATGTACTATTTCATCCCGAAACAGGCCGAACGCCCGGTCTTCAGCTATAAGCTGTCGATCATCCACTTCTGGGCGCTGATCTTCATCTATATCTGGGCCGGTCCTCACCACCTGCACTACACCGCGCTGCCTGACTGGGCCTCGACGCTGGGCATGGTGTTCTCGGTCGTGCTGTGGATGCCTTCGTGGGGTGGCATGATCAACGGTCTGATGACGCTCTCGGGCGCATGGGACAAGCTGCGCACCGACCCGGTCATCCGCATGATGGTCATCTCGGTCGGTTTCTACGGCATGTCCACCTTCGAAGGCCCGATGATGTCGATCCGTGCGGTAAACTCGCTGTCGCACTACACCGACTGGACCATCGGCCACGTGCACTCGGGTGCGCTGGGCTGGAACGGCATGATCACCTTTGGTGCGCTGTACTTCCTGGTGCCGGTTCTTTGGAAACGTGAGCGCCTGTACTCGCTGCAGATGGTCAGCTGGCACTTCTGGCTCGCCACCATCGGCATCGTGCTCTACGCCGCGTCGATGTGGGTGACCGGCATCATGGAAGGCCTGATGTGGCGTGAAGTGGATGCCAACGGCTTCCTGGTGAACTCGTTCGCCGACACCGTGGCGGCCAAGTTCCCAATGTACGTGGTGCGTGCCCTGGGCGGCGTGCTGTACGTCGCGGGTGCAGTGATCATGTGCTACAACCTGTGGATGACCGTCCGGAAGGCGCCGGCCAAAGAGGCCAGCCTGACCGTCGCGGTCCCGGCTGAATAAGGAGGGCCGGAGCAATGGCAATTCTTGACAAACACAAGATCCTCGAGACCAACGCGTCCCTCCTGCTGATCTTCAGCTTCCTCGTCGTGACCATCGGTGGCATCGTGCAGATCACGCCCCTGTTCTACCTTGAGAACACCATCGAGAAGGTGGAGGGCATGCGCCCCTACACCCCTCTCGAAATGGCGGGACGGGAAATCTACCTCCGCGAAGGCTGCTATGTCTGCCACAGCCAGATGATCCGCCCGATGCGGGACGAGGTCGAACGCTATGGCCACTACTCGCTGGCGGCCGAGTCGATGTACGACCACCCGTTCCAGTGGGGCTCCAAGCGCACCGGGCCGGACCTGGCCCGCGTCGGCGGCCGCTACTCGGACGAATGGCACGTGGACCATCTGCGTGATCCGCAATCGGTGGTGCCGGAATCGGTGATGCCGAAGTACGGCTTCCTCGAACGGCGCAAGCTGGACGGAAAGTATATCGGCGACATCATGGCGGCGAACGCCGCGGTCGGAACGCCCTATACCGACGAGATGCTGGAGAACGCGGAGGCGGATTTCCGCGCTCAGGCCGATCCCGACAGCGACTATGACGGTCTGCTGGAGCGCTATGGCGACAAGGTGAACGTGCGCAACTTTGACGGCCAGCCCGAGCTGACTGAAGCGGATGCGCTGATCGCCTATCTGCAGATGCTGGGGACGCTGGTCGATTTCTCGACCTTCACCCCGGACGCGAACCGGTAAGGGGGCTGTCATGGAGCAATACACGATCCTTCGGCAATTCGCCGACAGTTGGATGCTGCTGGCCCTCTTCGCCTTCTTCATCGGCGTGGTGATCTGGGTGTTTCGGCCCGGTGCCAGCAAGCAATACGAGGATACTGCCGGCATACCGTTTCGGCATGAAGACAAACCCGCCACATCCGAGGAGGCGCGGAAATGAGCAAAGCACCCGAAAAGAAGCCGGGCGATCCCGGTACGACCGGCCACGAATGGGACGGCATCGAAGAGTTCAACAACCCGCTTCCGCGCTGGTGGCTGTGGACCTTCTACGTCACGATCTTCTGGGGCGTCATCTACACGATCCTCTATCCGGCTTGGCCGCTGGTGAACCACGCGACGGCCGGTGTTCTGGGATGGTCGTCGCGCGCCAACGTGGATGCGGAAATCGCCGCGGTGGAGGAGGCGAATGCACCGATCACCGCACGCCTTGAGCAGGCCGAACTGATCGACATCGCTGCCGATCCCGACCTCAGCAGTTTCGCGGTATCCTCTGGCGCGGCGGTGTTCCGGACTTGGTGCGCTCAGTGCCACGGTTCGGGCGCGGCGGGCGCCGTCGGTTATCCGAACCTCCTGGACGACTCGTGGCTCTGGGGTGGAGATCTGGAATCGATCTATCACACCGTCGCCGCCGGCATCCGCAACGAGGAATATGACGAGGCGCGCTATTCCGAGATGCCCGCCTTTGGTCGCGACGAGCTGTTGACGACCGAGGAGATCTCGCAAGTCGTCAACTATGTCATGTCGCTTTCCGGAGAGCCGAACGATCCCGCGCTGGTCGAGGCCGGATCCGTCGTCTATGCCGACAACTGCGCCTCCTGCCACGGCGAAAACGCCGAAGGCGACCGCGACCAGGGCGCGCCGAACCTAGCGGACGCGATCTGGCTCTATGGCGGCGACTACGACACCCTGACCGACACCGTGACCAACAGCCGCTTCGGCGTCATGCCCGGTTGGCAAAACCGTCTCAGCGAAGCGCAGATTCGCGCGGTTTCGCTCTACGTCCACCAATTGGGTGGCGGTCAGTAGACACAAGAAAACCTTCGGGCGGTTCGCCGCCCGAAGGCCTAGGTGCCGGCTGTTCCATCTGTTCGCGCGTTTCCTGAACAGCCGGCACCATTTTTCCAAACCTAGTGCGTGTCGCGGCGCCGGTCCAGAATTTGGCGCGGCAGTTGCGCGCATCGCCCCGGCTGCCTGCGGCATTTCGTCGATGATGATACACGACCGGTTGGCGCCTATTTTGAGACATGCCAGATCCGGCGCGTTTATGACTCTGCCCGGCAGTAAGGTTTCGCCGAAACGGCGGCAATGCGATAGTGTCGGGTTCAGGTGTGACAAAAGATGTCTGTACGATGCGCTTTTGACCCATGTCAAAGTTAACGCGTTCATGATCTGGAACAAGTCGCCAGAAAACAGCCTGATCCGGAGCCAGCCCGTGAGCGATTCCAATCCCGCCCCCAGCCTTTATGCCGCCCGAGAGCCGATCTTTCCCAGACGCGTGTCAGGAAAGTTCCGCGACCTCAAATGGATCATCATGGCAGTCACGCTCGGCATTTATTATGTGACGCCGTGGATCCGCTGGGACCGTGGCCCCAGCCTGCCGGACCAAGCGGTACTTTTGGACCTGGCGAACCGGCGGTTCTATTTCTTCTGGATCGAGATCTGGCCGCACGAATTCTATTTCGTCGCGGGTCTGCTCATCATGGCTGGTCTCGGGCTGTTTCTGTTCACCTCGGCGCTTGGGCGCGTGTGGTGCGGCTATGCCTGCCCGCAAACGGTCTGGACCGATCTGTTCATCCTGGTCGAGCGCTGGATCGAGGGCGACCGCAACGCCCGCCTGCGTCTGCACAGGCAGAAAAAGCTGGACTTCCACAAGGCGCGGCTGCGCCTGTCGAAATGGACGGCCTGGTTTCTGATCGGTCTGGCCACGGGTGGGGCTTGGGTTTTCTATTTTGCCGATGCGCCGACGCTGGCGCGCGATCTGATCACTGGCAATGCCCACCCGATCGCCTATACAACGATGCTGATCCTGACCGGCACGACCTTTTTCTTCGGTGGATTCGCACGCGAACAGATCTGCATCTATGCCTGCCCCTGGCCGCGCATCCAGGCAGCGATGATGGACGAGGACACGCTGGTCGTGGGCTATCGCGAGTGGCGGGGTGAACCCCGCGGCAAGGGCAAGAACCGCGAAGGCCTGGGCGACTGCATCGACTGTTATGCCTGCGTCAACGTCTGCCCGATGGGGATCGACATCCGCGACGGCCAGCAGCTGGAATGCATCACCTGCGCCCTGTGCATCGATGCCTGCGACGAAGTGATGGAAAAGGTCGGCAAGCCACGCGGCCTGATCGACTACATGGCGCTCAGCGACGAGCAGCGCGAACGCGCAGGGCATCCGCCCAAGAGCATCTGGAAGCATATCTTCCGTCCGCGCACGGTCCTGTATTCGTCGCTGTGGTCGGCGGTGGGGGTTGCCCTGCTGTTCGCCCTGTTCATCCGGTCGGACATCGACCTAACGGTGGCGCCGGTGCGCAACCCGACCTTCGTGACCATGTCCGACGGCTCAATCCGCAATACCTATGACGTGCGGCTGCGCAACAAGCACGGCGAGGACCGGTTGTTCAAGCTGTCGCTGGTGGGCGATCCCGCGATGAAGCTGCAGATCGAAGGTACGCCGCTGGATACCGTGAACGTCCCGGCCGATACCGCACATTTGACGCGCGTGTATATTGTCACCGACAAGGATTCGGCTCCGGCGGCGGCGGACACGACACCAGTCCGCATCTGGGTCGAGGATTTGGCCAGCGGCGAGCGGGCCTACAAAGACACCACTTTCAATGGGCGGGGGAACTGAGACATGAGCGAACGGCAATTCACCGGCAAACATGCTCTGGCCGTATTCGTGGGGGCGTTTGGCGTCATCATCGCGGTCAACCTCGTTCTGGCCTACAGCGCGGTCAAGACGTTCCCGGGACTCGAGGTCAAGAACTCGTACGTGGCCAGCCAGGAGTTCAACGAACGTCTGCGCGAACAGCAGGCGCTGGGTTGGGACGCCACGGCTGAGTCCAAGGGCGGGCTGTTGATCCTCCGCATCACCGACGCGCAGGGCGATCCGGTGCGCGTGGCCGAATTGCAGGCCGTCGTGGGGCGTGCCACCCATGTGCGCGACGATTTCACGCCGGATTTCACCTTTGACGGTGTGGCCTATTCCGCCCCGGCGACTCTGGCCACGGGCAATTGGAACATCCGGCTGGTGGCGCGTGACCATGACGGAGCCGAGTTTTCCCGCCGCATTCCGCTGTATGTGAAGGGGTAATCCGATGAGCGGGCAGATCACGCCGACTGCTGCAGCCTGTCCCGGGTGCATTGCCGCCCCGGCTGATGCGGCCCGTCCGGTTCCGCCGGATGCACAGATCGCGTTGTCGCTGCCCGGCATTCACTGCTCAGCCTGTATCGCGAATGTCGAGCAGGCCCTGAATGCCGTGACCGGCGTGCAGGACGCGCGCGTGAACCTGACGCTGAAGCGGGCGCTGATCAAGGCCGCACCGAATCTGCGTGCCGCCGATCTGATCCCGGTGCTCGAACGGGTTGGATACGAGGCGCACGAGTTGGACGCCGGCGCGCTGTCAGCCACCCAGACCGACAAGGCCGGGCGCGATCTGCTGATGCGGTTGGCGGTTGCCGGCTTTGCCTCGATGAACGTGATGTTGCTGTCGGTGTCGGTCTGGTCCGGGGCCACGGACGCGACACGCGACATGTTCCACTGGATCTCGGCGGCGATCACACTGCCGGCGATCGCCTTCTCGGCCCAGCCCTTTTTCGAAAACGCCTGGAGCGCGCTGCGCGTGCGCCGCCTGAACATGGACGTGCCGATCGTGCTAGCAATCCTGCTGGCG
Organism: Ruegeria sp. BHSB172; assembly: GCF_059613165.1. Classification (NCBI taxonomy): domain Bacteria; kingdom Pseudomonadati; phylum Pseudomonadota; class Alphaproteobacteria; order Rhodobacterales; family Roseobacteraceae; genus Ruegeria; species Ruegeria sp. BHSB172. The sequence goes on along the minus strand of NZ_JBXWRZ010000035.1, from coordinate 23,968 downwards.
CTGGTCACTTCGCTGTGGGAAACCGCGCTGAGCGGTAAGCATGCCTATTTCGATGCGGCGCTGACGCTCACCTTCTTTCTGCTGGCGGGGCGGTATCTGGATTACCGCACCCGTGCCGCCGCCCGCTCGGCGGCCGAGGAATTGACGGCGCTCGAGGTCCCCCGCGCCATTCGCCTGCGAAACGGGGCCGAGGAGGAGGTCGCCGTCGCGGCGCTGAAGGTGGGCGACCTGATACTGGTGCGCCCCGGCGCCCGCATGCCCGTGGACGGCCAGATCGTGTCGGGCCGGTCCGAGCTGGACCGGTCGTTGCTGACCGGCGAGACGCTGCCGGTTTTCGTGCAACCCGGTACGCAGGTCAGCGCCGGTGAGGTGAACCTGACCGGCCCGTTGACCATCCGCGCCACGGCGGTGGGCGAGGACACCTCGCTGCACCGGATGGCTGATCTGGTGGCAATCGCCGAATCCGGGCGGTCGCGCTATACCTCGCTGGCTGACAAGGCGGCCAAGCTGTACGCGCCCGGCGTGCATATTCTGTCAGCACTTAGCTTCGTGGGCTGGTACCTCTATTCCGGCGATATCCGTACGGCGCTGAACATCGCCGCCGCAGTGCTGATCATCACCTGTCCCTGTGCGCTGGGGCTGGCGGTTCCGGCGGTGACGACGGCGGCATCAGGGCGCTTGTTCCGCAAGGGGATGCTGATCAAGCACGCCACGGCGCTGGAACGTCTGGCAGAGGTCGACACGGTCGTGTTCGACAAGACCGGCACTCTGACGGCGGGCACGCCGGACTTGGTGAACCTGCCTGAAATCGCCCGGGACGATTTGGCCGTTGCGCTGGCGCTGGCCGAGGCGTCGGCGCATCCCTTGTCGGTTGCCCTGACACGTGCTGCGCGGGATGCGGGGATCAGGCCGGCAGATGTAACCGAGATCGCCGAGGTTCCGGGCTTTGGTACCGAGGGCCAGCATGCCGGACAGCGGGTGCGTCTGGGTCGGGCGGAATGGGTGGGCGCTCCGGACAGCGCCGAAACCACGGCCTGGCTGGCGGTGGGGGGCCGCGCGCCCGTTGCCTTCCGGTTTGTCGACAGCCTGCGCCCCGGAGCGGCCGAGGCAGTGCGCGCCCTGCGTGACAGTGGCAAGAATGTCATCCTGATCTCGGGCGATACGTCGAGTGCCGTGCAGGCTTTGGCCGAGAAGCTGGGTATCGAGAGCTGGATCGCCCGGGCCCTGCCGCAGGACAAGGCGGCCCACATCCAGAAGCTGACCGATCAGGGCCATCGCGTTCTGATGGTGGGTGACGGGCTGAATGACACGGCAGCGCTGGCGGCGGCGCATGTGTCGATCTCGCCGGCCTCGGCACTGGACGCGGCGCGGGTGGCCTCGGATATCGTGCTGCTGGGCACCGATCTGTCGCCGATCGCCGATGCCTGTCGGACTGCTGAAAAGGCAACGAAGCGGATTCGCGAAAACTTCCGGATCGCGACCATCTACAACGTGATCGCCGTGCCGCTGGCGGTGGCCGGCCTGGCAACGCCCCTAATCGCGGCCTTGGCGATGTCGACCTCGTCGATTACCGTATCCCTGAACGCCCTGCGCCTGAGGTGACCTGAATGGAAGTGCTGGCCTATCTGATCCCGATTTCCCTGTTTCTGGGCGGCGTTGGCCTTGTGGCCTTCATCTATACCGTGCGCACCAACCAGTATGATGACCCCGAGGGCGACGCCCGCCGCATCCTGAGCAACCAGTGGGATGATCACCCCAAGCCGTGACGGTCCCGTCGCCGGCCCTTGAAATTGCCGCAATGCCCGGCTATGTCCGGCCCATTCGCTAGTAGAGAGATCAAGCCTCATGGCCACCACAAACCCCATCCAGTTCATTCAGCAAGTCCGTGCCGAAGTCTCGAAGGTCGTCTGGCCGACCCGGCGCGAGGTGCTGCTGACCACGGTCATGGTGTTCATCATGGCGGCGCTGACCGCGGTGTTCTTCGCGCTGGTCGATCTGGGCATCCGCGGCGGGCTGCAACTGATCCTGGGTGCGTTCAACTAGGTCTGGCCACGCGGGTGGGGCCGCGCAGGAGATCCCGTCATAACGCCCTCTTGGCGCACTGCCCTCTTGCACAGCGTGCGATGTCGGTTTAGGTGACGCGGTACCTTACGGGATGGGCGTGCGGCGATTCGGGCTGCGCGCCGCTTTTTATTCCGGATCACGCGGCGGGGCCGCGACAGAATTTCAATTCCGGTGCGCCCTTTGACGCGGCGCGCCAAAGGCAAACAAGGACGGCAGGTTCATGGCGAAACGGTGGTACTCGGTCAGCGTTCTTTCGAATTTCGAAAAGAAGATCGCAGAGCAGATCCGCACGGCTGTGGCCGAACAGGGCCTTGAGGACGAGATCGACGAGGTTCTGGTTCCCACCGAAGAGGTGATCGAGGTGCGCCGCGGCAAGAAGGTCACGACCGAGCGCCGCTTCATGCCCGGTTACGTTCTGGTCCACATGGAAATGTCGGACAAGGGCTATCACCTGATCAACTCGATCAACCGGGTCACCGGTTTTCTGGGCCCGCAGGGCCGCCCGATGCCGATGCGCGACGCCGAGGTGAACCAGATCCTCAACCGCGTGCAGGAAGGCGAAGAAGCGCCGCGCACCCTCATCAGCTTCGAGGTGGGCGAGAAGGTCAAGGTCAACGACGGCCCGTTCGAGGATTTCGACGGCATGGTCGAAGGCGTGGACGAAGAGAACCAGAAGCTGAAGGTTTCGGTCTCGATCTTCGGTCGCGAAACCCCGGTCGAGCTGGACTTTACCCAGGTGACCAAGCAGAGCTGAAGGCTCTTCCATCATTTTATGCTCGCCGCGATGTCACACGCATCGCGGCGTTTTTCATTTCGTGTGCAACGAGTCGGGGCGGGGCTTGTCTGCGCCCAAGTATCGACACATTTTTCTTGGATTTTTTCCAGCAGGGCAACAATCGAGGAACGGCTGAAAAATGACAGCTTTTGCGCAGGATGTAGAGGCCATCAAAGGCAAGGAGACGGTCAATGTTTCCAGTCAACTTGTAGAAGTCGCGCGTGCGACTGGCATAAGCCCGTTTTCGCTTGCTTTTGATTTTCTCAAGCTGCGCAGAAAAAGCGGCAAGCTGAAGTTCTATGAGTATTTCCTGTATGAACTCTATGATCGCGCGCGATGGTCGGATGTCGAGCGCGAGGAATTCGTTTCCGCCCACATTCACTGGCCGCTCGTCAATGCCTGCAATGACGCACAGTGGTGGGCGTTGACCGAAGACAAGTGGCTGTCCGCCTGTTTTCTCGAACATAACGGCGTGCCGACCCCCAAGACACTGGCCGTTTTTGACCGCAGCGTCCGCCATTTCGGCAATACGCCGAAGCTGACGAGCGGCGCAGACCTGAAGTCCTTCCTGTCGGCCCGGGGGCCGGCCCCTGTCTTTGCGAAGCCCATCGGTGGCATGTGGAGCGCTGGCGCCATGCGAATATCGGCGCATACCGACACGCATGTCATCGCGGATGGTTATGACCCGCAGACATTCGACGCGTTCGCCGACTCGGTCCTTGGCGAGATCCCCTACATCTTTCAGGACTGTCTCAAGCCGCACAGGTTTTTTGATGGCATCACTGATGCGATCGCAACCGTGCGTTGCCTGAACCTTATCGACGACAATCAGCTGTCCGTGCCGTTTGCGATGCTCAAGCTGCCCATGGCAGGCAATATCGCCGACAATTTCTGGCGTCCGGGCAACCTGTTGTGCAACCTTGACCCGGAGACCGGAGAAGTGAAGGGCCTGGCGGCCGTGGAAAATGGCCGCCGTGTCGCGTTGGATGCGCTGCCGGACTCGGAGCGCAAACTTGTCGGTGAAACGCTGCCGTTCTGGGACGATTTGAGGGAATTGAATCGGAAGATCGCGTTTCTGCATGCGGCGAACCACTTTGGGTCGACTGATATCGCACTGACGGACGATGGGCCGGTTGCGGTCGAGGTCAACAACGGCTGTGCGTTCGAACTCATGCAGATTGCGACGGGCAGAGGCTTTCTCGACAGCCGGATGCGGGCGTTCTTCAGCAAACACAACGTGAAACTCTAACGCTTCGTCGCCGAAGTGCCGAGGCGCTTGCGGGCCAGGCGGGCCCGTGTTCAGCTCCTGTCGGCAGCCCCTTGCCAACCCCTCCTTTCCGCTGTAAACGCCGCCTCTATCGTCTTCGGGCGAGATTCTCTCGTGGGAGATCGCAGGGATCGCGATTCCGGATCGGACCACGCAACACAAACCGGGTGAAACGCGTTTCACCTACGTTGAAAGGAAAACCAAATGGCCAAGAAGCTTGCTGGTACGATGAAGCTGCAGGTTCCTGCAGGTCAGGCGAACCCGTCGCCGCCGGTTGGTCCGGCACTGGGTCAGCGCGGCATCAACATCATGGAATTCTGCAAGGCGTTCAACGCCAAGACCGCAGACATGGAGCCCGGCGCTCCGTGCCCGACCGTGATCACCTACTATCAGGACAAGTCCTTCACCATGGACATCAAGACGCCGCCCGCGTCTTACTACCTGAAGAAGGCGGCGGGTCTGAAGCCGGTCGGCAAGCGCAACCGCCCGAAAGGTGCGGAGAACCCCGGTCGTGAGACCGTGGCAACCGTGACCACCAAGCAGGTGCGCGAAATCGCCGAAGCCAAAATGAAGGATCTGAACGCGACCGACATCGAAGGCGCAATGAAGATCATCCTGGGCTCGGCCCGTTCCATGGGCATCGAGGTGAAGTAAGATGGCAAAACTCGGTAAACGTACCCGCGCAGCGCGCGAAGCCGTCGCCGGCAAGGAAAACCTGTCGGTCGAGGAAGCTGTCAAACTGGTCAAGGCCAACGCGACCGCGAAGTTCGACGAAACCATCGAAATCGCTATGAACCTGGGTGTCGACACTCGCCACGCCGACCAGATGGTGCGCGGCGTCGTCGGTCTGCCGAACGGCACCGGCAAGGACATGCGCGTTGCCGTTTTCGCCCGTGGCCCCAAGGCCGACGAGGCGAAAGAGGCCGGTGCTGACATCGTCGGCGCCGAGGACCTGATGGAAAGCATCCAGGCCGGCAACATCGACTTTGACCGCTGCATCGCGACCCCGGACATGATGCCGATCGTCGGTCGTCTGGGTAAGATCCTGGGCCCCCGCAACCTGATGCCGAACCCCAAGGTTGGCACCGTGACCATGGACGTGAAGGCGGCCGTGGAAGCAGCCAAGGGCGGTGAAGTTCAGTTCAAGGCGGAAAAAGGCGGCGTCGTGCATGCTGGCGTCGGCAAAGCCTCGTTCGACGAAGCCAAGCTGGCCGAGAACGTCCGCGCCTTCATTTCGGCCGTGGCCAAGGCCAAGCCGTCGGGCGCCAAGGGCACCTACATGAAGAAGATCGCGCTGAGCTCGACCATGGGCCCCGGCGTGACCGTGGACGTCGCAGAGGCTGCGGCTGAATAAGCCGACACGTTCCGACGGAATTTCGAACCCCGGGTGGCCCTGCTGCCCGGGGTTTTTCATTTCTCCGAGGGTGCTTCAGCCGGCATGACCGCCGAAAACCTGATGGGACACCTCGCGCACGCGCGCCTTGTCAGCCTCGAGCCTGAGGTCGCGTTCTGCAATGGACAGCGCCTGGTCGGCGGCCTCTTGGGCCGCCTTCACCATGGCGGCATCTTGCGATTGTGCCAGCCGCGTCAATGCGTTCAGAAGAGCTTCGTGCACCTCGACCTTGTCGCCTGCATCTCTAGAAATGGCCGCATAGGCGTCGCGCAGATACAGATCCGTTGGGATCGCAGGCGCGTGGATTCTCGGGAAGCGCGGCTCGTCGGTGTGAAGGCGCCTTGCGCCAAGCGGCAAAAGAACTCGCAGTAGTCTCTCGACCATCTGGATCGCCGTCATCGGATCATTGATCCCGGGCGACAGCGCGCGTTGGGCGATTTCCGACAGGGTTTGAATGCCAAAGCGCGGATCCTGGTCAAAACTGCGCTCGGTTCCGATCACAAAGGCTTCCTGAATGGTCTTGCTGTCAATTTCCTTGGTGGTCTTGGCCAACGGTTCGCCTTCGATGACGAACTGCCCCGGCAGCGCAATGATCCATATCTCGCTGTCGTTTTCCTCGGCGCAGGAATTCAGCATTCCCACATCCACGTGCCGCACGTTCCCGGTGGCACTTGCCCTAACCTCGTGACTGGCCGGCGGAATGTCATCGGAGGCTTGGTAAGGCAAGGCGCCAAGGCAAGGGAGTTCGATGGAACGGGTGATCGTGTCCGTTGCGTTCTGTTCGATCTTCCGTGCTGTTTCGGAAATACTGCCGTAGCTGGGCAACTGGTCGATCCATAGCAGCAGGGCCAGCGTCACGAGGAAGATGACCACAAGCGTGAACGCCAGCGCTACGGCAATGGATTGCTGGGTGTAGACCCCGGTTTCAACCAGGATCAACGACACTAGGGCGAAGATGAAAGCGCCGAGAAAGGTCGCCAGCACGTTCTGCGAAACACTGTCTTCTTCGATCACCTGCTGCGCGCGCGGTGACGACTGGTTCGAGGCCCAACGTTGCGCCGCGACCATGATCGAAAGTGAGAATGTCGTAACAGCCAGCATCGACGATGCGAGAATGGCAAGAATCTTTGCCACCGCCTCGGCGCTCAGCCGTTGTGCAAGAAAATCCGGGACAAAGCCGCCCAGGTAGGTGCCAACTCCCGCGCTGACCACGGCCAACGCGGCGATCAGGCTGGTGCGAACCCATAATTGACGGGAAATCTGCCGGAACAGGAACTGCGGCTTTGAAATGGATTTCAGATTGATCATCCGTCGATCCTGTTCGGGTTTTCGGCTATTGTCTACCGGCTTGAGGAATGGGCCAATTTAGGCCTTGGAAACCCCGGCCATCTGCCCTAAAGAGAGCTACGGAATAAAGCGTGCGATTCGTCGTGCGCTTTATTTCGTTTCGTCCAAGACGGTGGGTGGGTCCATCCGGCCCCTTAATTTCCTGCCTGAGACGGGTAAGACCAAAAGATCGAGGGTCCCGCCCTCGGGCGATATTTTGGCTCCACCCCGTATCACGGACCTGAACGCCGTGGCGCAAGCTGCGGCAAAATTGAGCCGGGATGAAATTTCGTCCCTAACTTGGAGAGAACTGTGGATAGAGCCCAGAAAGAGAAAGTGGTCGAGGAACTCGGCCAGATCTTCGAAAGCTCTGGCGTCGTGGTGGTTGCTCACTACGCCGGTCTGACAGTTGCCGAGATGCAGGACCTGCGCGCGCGTGCACGCGAAGCGGGCGGTTCCGTGCGTGTTGCCAAGAACAGGCTCGCCAAAATCGCCCTCGAGGGTAAGCCGTGTGCAAGCATGGCCGACCTGCTGACGGGTATGACCGTTCTGACCTATTCCGAGGACCCCGTGGCAGCAGCCAAGGTGGCCGAGGACTTCGCCAAGGAGAACAAGAAGTTCGAAATCCTTGGCGGTGCAATGGGCGAGAACGCTCTTGATCGCAAAGGCGTCGAAGCCGTCTCGAAAATGCCGTCGCGTGAGGAGCTCATTGCTTCGATCGTGGGCTGCATTGGCGCACCTGCTTCGAACATCGCCGGCGCGATTGGCGCACCTGCAAGCAACATCGCAAGCATCCTTTCCACCATCGAAGAGAAGGCGGAAGCTGCGTAAGCGGTTGGCACTGAATGATCTGCGTGGGGCGCATGCCCTGACGTTGGAACACACACTGTAAACGGAAAGAGCTGATACAATGGCTGATCTGAAGAAACTGGCAGAAGAGATCGTTGGTCTGACCCTGCTGGAAGCACAAGAACTGAAAACCATCCTCAAGGACGAGTACGGCATCGAGCCCGCAGCTGGCGGCGCCGTCATGGTCGCAGCTGGTGGCGATGCCGCCGGTGGCGCAGCCGAGGAAGAGAAGACCGAATTCGACGTCGTTCTGAAGAACGCCGGCGCTTCGAAAATCAACGTCATCAAAGAAGTTCGCGGCATCACCGGCCTGGGCCTGAAAGAAGCCAAGGAACTGGTCGAAGCCGGCGGCAAGATCAAAGAAGCTGTGTCGAAAGACGAAGCCGAAGAGATCAAGGGCAAGCTGGAAGCAGCTGGCGCCGAGGTCGAGCTGGCCTAAGTCGGTCTGCTGGTGCATCGCTGAAGCACCGCAAATTCTGGCTGGGTTCGGAGAAATCCGGGCTCAGCCGAACCTGTCTTAGAAAGGGCCCCATGCGGCGGGGTGTTTTCTAAGACGCGGTTCGCGGATCGGGAGGCTGCCACTCGGGACGGTGGCCATGAATTGATCCGGACGTGTTGTCTCGTATGGAAAAGGTGCCGGAGCCCGGCGGTGCCTTTCTCCGCTGAGAATATCGAAAGGTGACATCTGACATGGCTCAATCGTTCCTTGGCCAGAAACGTCTTCGGAAATACTACGGCAAAATCCGCGAAGTTCTGGAAATGCCGAACCTCATCGAGGTCCAGAAATCTTCTTATGATCTGTTCCTGCGCTCTGGCGATGCCGACCAGCCGACCGACGGCGAAGGCATTCAAGGCGTGTTCCAGTCGGTTTTCCCGATCAAGGATTTCAACGAAACTTCCGTGCTGGAGTTTGTGAAATACGAGTTGGAAAAGCCGAAATACGACGTCGAGGAATGTATGCAGCGCGACATGACCTACAGCGCGCCGCTGAAGGTCACCCTGCGTCTGATCGTGTTCGATGTCGATGAAGATACCGGGGCCAAATCGGTCAAGGACATCAAGGAGCAGGACGTGTTCATGGGCGACATGCCCCTGATGACGCCGAACGGTACCTTCATCGTGAACGGCACCGAGCGCGTGATCGTGTCCCAGATGCACCGCAGCCCGGGCGTGTTCTTCGACCACGACAAGGGCAAGACCCATTCTTCGGGCAAGCTGCTGTTCGCCTGCCGCATCATCCCGTATCGCGGCAGCTGGCTGGACTTCGAGTTCGACGCCAAGGACATCGTCTATGCCCGCATCGACCGTCGCCGCAAATTGCCGGTGACCACGCTGCTCTATGCGCTGGGCTTGGACCAGGAAGGCATCATGGATGCCTACTACAACACCGTGTCCTACAAGCTGGACAAGAAAAAGGGCTGGGTCACCCCGTTTTTCCCCGAGCGCGTACGCGGCACCCGCCCGACCTATGACTTGGTCGACGCCAAGACCGGCGAAGTCATTGCCGAGGCGGGCAAGAAGGTCACTCCGCGCGCGGTCAAGCAGTTGATCGACGAGGGCAAGGTTACCCACCTGCTGGTGCCCTTCGATCACATCGTGGGCAAGTTCGTCGCCAAGGACATCATCAATGAAGAAACCGGCGCGATCTATGTCGAGGCCGGTGACGAGCTGACGCTGGAATACGACAAGGATGGCGAGCTGATCGGCGGCACCGTGAAGGAGCTGATCGACGCGGGCATCACCGACATTCCGGTTCTCGACATCGACAACGTCAACGTCGGCCCCTACATCCGCAACACCATGGCGCAGGACAAGAACATGAACCGGGAAACCGCGCTCATGGACATCTACCGCGTCATGCGCCCGGGCGAGCCGCCGACCGTCGAGGCTGCCTCGGCCCTGTTCGACACGCTGTTCTTCGACAGCGAGCGGTATGACCTGTCCGCCGTGGGCCGCGTCAAGATGAACATGCGCCTGGCGCTGGACAAGCCCGACACCCAGCGCACGCTGGACCGCGAAGATATCGTAGCCTGCATCAAGGCGCTGGTGGAGCTGCGCGACGGCAAGGGCGACATCGACGACATCGACCACCTGGGCAACCGCCGCGTCCGCTCGGTCGGCGAACTGATGGAAAACCAGTACCGCGTCGGCCTGCTGCGCATGGAGCGCGCCATCAAGGAACGCATGTCGTCGGTCGAGATCGACACCGTCATGCCGCAGGACCTGATCAACGCGAAACCGGCCGCGGCTGCTGTGCGTGAATTCTTCGGCAGCTCGCAGCTGTCGCAGTTCATGGACCAGACCAACCCGCTGTCGGAAGTCACCCACAAACGCCGCCTGTCGGCGCTTGGCCCCGGCGGTCTGACCCGCGAACGTGCGGGCTTTGAGGTGCGCGACGTGCACCCGACGCACTATGGCCGGATGTGCCCGATTGAAACGCCGGAAGGTCCAAACATCGGTCTGATCAACTCTCTGGCCACCTTCGCCCGCGTGAACAAGTACGGCTTCATCGAAACGCCCTATCGCGTCGTTAAAGACGGGCAGGTGACCGACGAGGTCCACTACATGTCCGCGACCGAGGAAATGCGTCACACCGTGGCGCAGGCCAACGCGACGCTGGACGAGAACGGCAAGTTCATCAACGATCTGGTCTCGACCCGTCAGGCCGGCGACTACACGCTTGCCCCGCGCGAGAACGTGGACCTGATCGACGTGTCGCCGAAACAGCTGGTGTCGGTTGCGGCTTCGCTGATTCCGTTCCTGGAAAACGATGACGCGAACCGCGCTCTCATGGGCTCGAACATGCAACGTCAGGCGGTTCCGCTGCTGCGCGCCGAGGCGCCGCTGGTCGGTACCGGGATCGAGGGCAAGGTTGCCATCGACTCGGGCGCTGCGATCCAGGCGAAGCGCGCGGGCATCATCGACCAGGTCGATGCCCAGCGTATCGTGATCCGCGCCACCGAAGATCTGGAGCTGGGCGATGCCGGCGTTGACATCTATCGTCTGCGCAAGTTCCAGCGGTCGAACCAGAACACCTGCATCAACCAGCGTCCGCTGGTGAAGGTGGGCCAGGAAGTCAAGAAGGGCGAGGTCATCGCCGACGGTCCGTCGACCGACATGGGTGAACTGGCGCTCGGCAAGAACGTGATCGTCGCGTTCATGCCGTGGAATGGCTACAACTACGAAGACTCGATCCTGATTTCCGAACGCATCGCGCGCGACGACGTATTCACCTCGGTCCATATCGAGGAATTCGAAGTCGCCGCCCGCGACACCAAGCTTGGCCCGGAAGAGATCACCCGCGACATCCCGAACGTCGGTGAAGAAGCGCTGCGCAACCTCGATGAGGCGGGCATCGTCTACATCGGTGCGGACGTCGAGCCGGGCGACATTCTGGTCGGCAAGATCACTCCGAAGGGCGAAAGCCCGATGACCCCGGAAGAAAAGCTGCTGCGCGCCATCTTCGGCGAAAAGGCATCCGACGTGCGCGACACCTCGCTGCGCGTGAAGCCGGGCGATTACGGTACGGTCGTCGAAGTCCGCGTCTTCAACCGTCACGGCGTCGAGAAAGACGAGCGTGCGCTGCAGATCGAGCGCGAGGAAGTCGAACGTCTGGCCCGTGACCGGGATGACGAGCTGGCGATCCTCGACCGCAACATCTATGCGCGTCTCAAGTCGATGCTGCTGGGCAAGACCGCCGTCAAGGGGCCGAAAGGCGTCAAGGCAGGCTCGGAAATCACCGAAGAGCTGCTCGAGTCGCTGACCCGCGGTCAGTGGTGGCAGCTGGCGCTGGAAGACGAGAAGGACGCGCAGGTCGTCGAGGCCCTGAACGAGCAGTACGAGGTGCAGAAACGCGCCCTGGATGCCCGCTTCGAGGACAAAGTCGAGAAGGTCCGCCGTGGCGACGACCTGCCGCCGGGCGTGATGAAGATGGTCAAGGTCTTCATTGCCGTGAAGCGCAAGCTGCAGCCGGGCGACAAGATGGCCGGCCGTCACGGGAACAAGGGTGTGATCTCGAAAGTCGTGCCGATGGAGGATATGCCGTTCCTTGCCGATGGTACCCCGGTCGACTTCTGTCTGAACCCGTTGGGTGTGCCGTCGCGAATGAACGTCGGTCAGATCCTTGAAACCCACATGGGTTGGGCCGCGCGCGGTCTGGGTCTGAAGATCGACGAGGCGCTGCAGGAATACCGCCGCTCGGGCGACCTGACGCCGGTGCGCGATGCGATGAAGCACGCCTATGGCGAGGACGTCTATGCCGAGGGCATCTCGAACATGGACGAGGACGAACTGGTCGAAGCGGCCAGCAACGTCACCCGCGGCGTGCCAATCGCAACCCCGGTCTTCGACGGTGCGAAAGAGGCCGACGTCAACGACGCGCTGGTTCGCGCCGGTTTTGACACCAGCGGCCAGAGCATCCTGTTCGACGGCCGCACCGGCGAGCAGTTCGCGCGTCCGGTGACCGTGGGCGTCAAGTACCTGCTGAAACTGCACCACCTGGTGGACGACAAGATCCACGCGCGGTCGACCGGGCCCTACAGCCTGGTGACCCAGCAGCCGCTGGGCGGCAAGGCGCAGTTCGGTGGTCAGCGCTTTGGTGAGATGGAGGTCTGGGCCTTGGAAGCTTACGGCGCCGCCTACACCCTGCAGGAGATGCTGACGGTGAAATCGGATGACGTCGCCGGCCGGACAAAGGTCTATGAGTCGATCGTCAAGGGCGAGGACAACTTCGAGGCGGGCGTACCGGAATCGTTCAACGTTCTGGTGAAAGAAGTCCGTGGTCTCGGCCTGAACATGGAGTTGTTGGACGCGGTTGAGGACGAAGGGTAAACCCTTTTGCCTACCGCGCCTTTAAAAAGCACCGGGATGGGCTTTGCCCATCCCGGTAAACGCAATCACGAGGGTTCTTGCATGAACCAGGTCACGCTCAGAGGTCTGCTGGTGGCGCCTGGCGCCAGTCGCGTCTTTCTGCGCCTGCCCGTTTCGGGTGGGGTGGAGGCGTAATGGCGGATCGTGTGTCCAGCGCAGCGGTTTCGGTCCCTGCTGCGGGGTCTGAAGGCATGTTTCGTGACGTGGCTCTGCTTTTGGTGACAAATGCAGAGAACGAGCGTTTCGTGCCTGCGATCCTGCGGACGTTGCAGCAGTTCTGGCCTGGACATCCGGAATGCATCGTTGTGACCAATGGTGCCTATGACGCCGATCCTGTCATTCGCACCGGCGGTGCGACCGTCACGGGCATTCTGGATGAGGCCGTACAGCAACTGCGCCGCGATCGTCCGAATCTACGGCATGTGTTTCTGCTGCAGGACGTGTTCTGTCCGCTCGCGCCGGTGGACAATGCGATGGTCGCCGCCGCCATGGAGAGCGTTCGTGCGCATGACCTGAAATATGTCCTGTTCCAATGGCCGGGCGATTTCAGCAAAGCGCTTGACCCGGAAAGTGGTCCGGTGATCCGGGACGCTGGCCTGGAACTGACCCCGATCCGCTCAAACTGGGAAGCCGTGAATTCTCTGGCCCCGGCGTTGTGGGACCTTGATCATCTTGCGTCAGTCGCCGGCCACAAAGCCGCGGAAGGGTACAACAGTCTGCGTCTGTTCGAGCAGCCTTCTCAAACGAACGAAGTCCTGCACTACATGCAGATGGAGGCGTGGCCCGTGGTCGGTGGCGGGTTTCTGTCCGGCGGCCAGATCAATCCCAAGGCGGTGTCGCGCAAGGAGTTTCCGGCGTCACCGTTGCTGTCGCAGCTGCGGGTCGAATATTGCGGTGTCGATAGCGCCAAGGCGGCCCGCCGCAAATATGATCTGGGCAAAATTGCCGGATGGTTCAAACGTGGGTCCGAGCGGCGGCGCCACTGGAAAGAGATCGCAGCGCGTGAACCCAGTGCGGGACCGTCGGACGTGTTTCACGACACGGTCCTTCTGGTGTCGACCTACTCGAAGAACGAACATTACATCCCCGCTGTGCTGCACACGGTCGACCGGATGTGGCCGGGTCATCCGGACTGTTTCGTTGCGACGGACGGGGATCTGGACGTGCCAAACACCCTGCGGTTTCCCGGTCGCAGTTTTGTTGAAATCTTGGGCGATGCCGCGCGCAGGATCAAACAGGATAGACCGGATACCCGGTTCGTGTTTCTGATGCTCGAAGACCTGTGCCCGCTTGGACCGGTGAACACCCCAATGATCGAGGCGGCCGTGGCAAAGGCTCGGACGCATGGCCTGAAATATGTGCTTTTCCCGTGGCATGGTGATTTTACCTGGACCTATGACCGGACGGTTGGGCCGACCTTCTTCGGTCCGGACATGGAACTGGTTCCAATGCGGCGGGACTGGGAGGCGCCGAATTCGCTAGTGGCTGCGCTTTGGGACATCGATCACCTGATATGGATGGCCGAGCAGAAGCTGGAAGCCGGCATCCACGACCCTTGGCGGTTCGAGTTCGAATTGCCCGGAAACCCGCATGTACACTATATCCAAGTCAATGGATGGCCCACGGTGTGCGATGGGTTCATGGTCGGCGGAAAGCTGAACGACCTGGCGCCCGCCGACCCCGATTTTCCGCCAACCGCGATCATGTCGAAACTCCGCAAACAGTATTGCGGGGTCGACAACCAGATAATTGCCCGATTGAAATACGGCTTGAAAACACTGTCCGAAGCGATCAAGGCGCGCCTTGCGCGCAAACCGGCAAAGGACACCAAAGTGACTGAGACGGCCAAACCTGCTGGAGACCTGTGATGAATCAGGAACTGACCCAAGGAAACAATCCCTTCAACCCGCTGACCCCGCCCAAGGTCTTTGATGAAATCAAGGTCTCGCTGGCGTCGCCGGAACGGATCCTGTCTTGGTCTTATGGCGAGATCAAGAAGCCGGAAACCATCAACTATCGCACGTTCAAGCCCGAGCGTGACGGCCTGTTCTGCGCGCGTATCTTTGGCCCGATCAAGGATTACGAATGTCTGTGCGGCAAATACAAGCGGATGAAGTATCGCGGCGTCGTCTGCGAGAAATGCGGTGTGGAAGTCACCCTGCAGAAGGTCCGCCGCGAGCGTATGGGCCACATCGAACTGGCCGCGCCCGTCGCACATATCTGGTTCCTGAAATCGCTGCCCTCCCGCATCGGTCTGATGCTGGACATGACCCTGCGCGATCTGGAACGCGTTCTGTATTTCGAAAACTATGTCGTCATCGAGCCCGGTCTGACCGACCTGACCTATGGCCAGATGCTGACCGAGGAAGAGTATATGGACGCGCAGGATGCCTATGGCATGGACGCGTTCAAGGCCAATATCGGCGCCGAAGCCATCCGCGAGATGCTGCAGAACATCGACCTCGAGGCCGAGGCCGAGCAGCTGCGCGCGGATCTGGCCGAAGCCACCGGTGAGCTGAAGCCCAAGAAGATCATCAAGCGTCTGAAGGTCGTCGAATCCTTCCTGGAATCGGGCAACCGCCCGGAATGGATGGTGATGACCGTGATCCCGGTCATCCCGCCGGAACTGCGCCCGCTGGTGCCGCTGGATGGTGGCCGTTTCGCGACCTCGGATCTGAACGATCTGTATCGTCGCGTCATCAACCGGAACAACCGTCTGAAGCGTCTGATCGAACTGCGCGCGCCTGACATTATCGTCCGCAACGAAAAGCGGATGCTGCAGGAATCGGTTGACGCCCTGTTCGACAACGGCCGTCGTGGCCGCGTGATCACCGGCGCCAACAAGCGTCCGCTGAAATCGCTGTCGGACATGCTGAAAGGCAAGCAGGGCCGCTTCCGCCAGAACCTTCTGGGGAAACGCGTCGACTTCTCGGGCCGTTCGGTCATCGTGACCGGCCCCGAGCTCAAGCTGCACCAGTGCGGCCTGCCCAAGAAGATGGCGCTGGAACTGTTCAAGCCGTTCATCTACTCGCGGCTGGAAGCCAAGGGTCTGTCTTCGACCGTGAAACAGGCGAAGAAGCTGGTCGAGAAAGAGCGCCCCGAAGTGTGGGACATCCTCGACGAGGTGATCCGCGAGCACCCGGTGATGCTGAACCGTGCGCCGACGCTGCACCGTCTGGGCATTCAGGCGTTCGAGCCGGTTCTGATCGAAGGAAAGGCGATCCAGCTGCACCCGCTGGTTTGTTCGGCCTTCAACGCCGACTTCGACGGGGACCAGATGGCCGTTCACGTTCCGCTGAGCCTTGAGGCACAGCTGGAAGCGCGCGTGCTGATGATGTCGACGAACAACGTTTTGTCGCCTGCAAACGGCGCGCCGATCATCGTTCCGTCGCAGGACATGATTCTGGGTCTGTACTATCTGACCCTGGAACGCGAAGGCATGCCGGGCGAAGGCAAGGTGTTCGGCTCGATCGAAGAGGTCCAGCACGCGCTGGACGCGGGTGAGGTGCACCTGCACTCGAAGATCACCGCGCGGATCACCCAGATCGACGAAGAGGGCAACGAGGTTCAGAAGCGCTATGAGACCACGCCGGGCCGCGTGCGCCTGGGGGCTCTGCTGCCCAAGAACAACAAGGCGCCGTTCGATCTGGTCAACCGTCTGCTGCGCAAGAAAGAGGTGCAGCAGGTCATCGACACCGTCTACCGCTACTGCGGTCAGAAAGAGTCGGTGATCTTCTGTGACCAGATCATGTCGATGGGCTTCCGCGAGGCGTTCAAGGCGGGCATCTCGTTCGGCAAGGACGACATGGTAATCCCGTCTGACAAATGGGCCATCGTGGATGAGACCCGCGAGCAGGTGAAGGACTTTGAACAGCAGTACATGGACGGCCTGATCACCCAGGGCGAAAAGTACAACAAGGTCGTGGATGCCTGGTCGAAGTGCAACGACCGCGTCACCGAGGCGATGATGAACACCATCTCGGCCGTCCAGAAGGACGAGAGCGGCGCCGACAAGGAGCCGAACTCGGTCTACATGATGGCGCACTCCGGTGCCCGTGGCTCGGTCACGCAGATGAAGCAGCTGGGCGGCATGCGCGGCCTGATGGCCAAGCCGAACGGTGACATCATCGAAACGCCGATCATCTCGAACTTCAAGGAAGGTCTGACCGTTCTTGAGTACTTCAACTCGACCCACGGCGCCCGCAAGGGTCTGTCGGATACCGCTCTGAAGACGGCGAACTCGGGTTACCTGACCCGCCGCCTGGTGGACGTGGCGCAGGACTGCATCGTGCGCGAGCATGATTGCGGCACCGACCGCGCCATCACCGCCGAGGCCGCCGTCAATGACGGCGAAGTGGTCGCCTCGCTGGCCGAGCGTATACTGGGCCGTGTCGCGGCCGAGGACATCCTGCGCCCGGGTTCGGACGAAATTCTGGTCGCTGCCGGCCAGTTGATCGACGAACGCATGGCCGACGCGATCCACGAGGCCGGTGTTCAGTCGGCCCGCATCCGCTCGCCGCTGACCTGCGAAAGCGAAGAGGGCGTCTGCGCCATGTGCTATGGCCGTGACCTGGCACGCGGCACCATGGTCAACACCGGCGAAGCGGTCGGCATCATCGCCGCCCAGTCGATCGGTGAACCCGGCACCCAGCTGACGATGCGGACCTTCCACATCGGTGGTGTTGCACAGGGTGGCCAGCAGTCGTTCCAGGAAGCCAACCAGGACGGCGTCGTCGCCTTTGAGAACCCGCAGATCCTGGTCAATGCCGCAGGTGAAAGCCTGGTCATGGGCCGGAACATGAAGCTGGTGATCAAGGACGAGCACGGCGAAGAGCGCGCCAGCTTCAAGTTGGGCTACGGCTCGAAGCTGTTCGTCAAGGATGGCGACAAGGTCAAGCGCGGCGACAAGCTGTTCGAGTGGGACCCCTACACCCTGCCGATCATCGCCGAGAAGGCCGGTACCGCGAAATATGTCGACCTGGTCTCGGGCATCGCTGTGCGGGACGAGACCGACGATGCAACCGGCATGACTCAGAAGATCGTGATCGACTGGCGTGCGGCGCCGAAAGGCAGCGACCTGAAGCCGGAAATCATCCTGGTGGACGAAAACGGCGAGCCGGTCCGCAACGATGCGGGTAACCCGGTTCACTACCCGATGTCCGTGGATGCGATCCTGTCGGTCGAAGACGGCCAGAAGATCGAGGCCGGCGACGTCGTTGCGCGTATCCCGCGCGAAGGCGCCAAGACCAAGGACATCACCGGTGGTCTGCCGCGTGTGGCCGAACTGTTCGAGGCCCGTCGCCCCAAGGATCACGCGATCATCGCCGAAATCGATGGTTACGTGCGCTTTGGCCGCGACTACAAGAACAAGCGCCGCATCTCGATCGAACCGGCGGACGAGTCGCTGGAACCCGTCGAATACATGGTGCCCAAGGGCAAGCACATCCCGGTGCAGGAAGGCGACTTCGTGCAGAAGGGTGACTACATCATGGACGGCAACCCGGCTCCGCACGACATCTTGTCGATTCTGGGCGTCGAGGCTCTGGCCGACTACATGATCAACGAGGTGCAGGAGGTCTATCGTCTGCAGGGCGTGAAGATCAACGACAAGCACATCGAGGTCATCGTGCGCCAGATGCTGCAGAAGTGGGAGATCCTCGACTCGGGCGATACCACCCTGCTGAAGGGCGAGCATGTCGACAAGCAGGAGTTCGACGCGGCCAACGAAAAGACCATCGCCCGCGGTGGTCGTCCGGCCCAGGGCGAGCCGATCCTGCTTGGGATCACCAAGGCGTCGCTGCAGACACGTTCGTTCATCTCGGCGGCATCGTTCCAGGAAACTACCCGCGTGCTGACCGAAGCCTCGGTTCAGGGCAAGAAGGACAAGCTGGTCGGCCTGAAGGAAAACGTCATCGTCGGCCGCCTGATCCCGGCGGGTACCGGTGGCGCGACGCAGGCCGTGCGCCAGATCGCACAGCAGCGTGACAACGTGGTCATCGAGGCCCGTCGCGAAGAGGCCGAGGCCGCAGCCGCCCTGGCGGCTCCGGTGATCGACGACGACGTGATGGGCGACGATCTGGACGCGCTGATCGAAACCCCGGAAAGCCGCGAGTAAACTCCGATTTCCGTGGAACGAAACAGGCCCCGCATCTGCGGGGCCTTTTTCGTTTTTCCGAGTGCTCCCGGCATATTGACAACGGGCCGGTGGCGCGGGCCAATGGGCCGGTGATTTCCCAATGGGCCATTTCGATGACTCCGAACGTCAAGGGCGCGCTGCTGATGATGGGCAGCATGGCCGCCTTCACCGTGAACGATACGCTGGTCAAAGCGGCTGGACAGGATCTGCCGCTGTTTCAGCTCGTTGCGATGCGCGGGCTGCTGGCCACTACCCTGGTGTTTCTACTGGCGCGGCGTCTGGGCGCGTTGCACCTGCGGTTTTCCGGCCATGACAGGGTTCTGGTGGCGGTACGCTCGCTGTCCGAGCTGTTGGCCACGTTCTTCTTTCTGACCGCGCTGATGCACATGCCGCTGGCCAATGTGACGGCGGTTCTGCAGGCGCTGCCGCTGACGGTGACACTGGGCGCGGCACTGTTCTTTGCCGAACCGATCGGATGGCGGCGAATTCTGGCCATCGCAATGGGGTTTGCCGGAATGCTGCTGATCGTGCGGCCAGGGCCGGACGGGTTCAGCCTGTATGCACTTTATGCGCTGGTAGCTGTCATGTGCGTGACTGCGCGCGACTTGATCACGCGGCGGATGTCGTCTGAGGTCCCGTCGATGGTGGTGACGCTGGCGACATCGCTGACGATCACCCTGGCGGCGGCCGTGGCCTCGGTGTTCCAGGGATGGGTGCCCGTCGCCGCGCCGACGGGTCTTCTGATCGGCTCGGCTGCCATTTTCGTTTTGCTGGGGTATCTGTTCAGCGTGATGGTCATGAGGGTGGGCGAGGTCGGGTTCGTCGCGCCGTTCCGCTATACCAGCCTGATCTGGGCGCTGGTGCTGGGCTGGGCCGTGTTCGGCGACTGGCCAGACCGGCTGACGATGCTGGGCGCGGTGCTGGTCGTAGGGGCGGGGCTGTTCACTTTGTTCCGCGAACGGAATCTTCAGGCCTCGGAGTAGCCCTGGCAGACGGCGTCCGCGTCGATTGCGAACCGGGTGCGGAACAGGTCCCGCTCTGCATCGTCAAGGGGGGGCAGGGGGCTTCGGTTGGTTCGCGCCTTTTGCGAGTCGTTGAAGCCGTTGATCGTTCGGACCCACATCGGCCGATCGGGCACCGTGACCACCGGCATGAACCGTCCCATGCGCTGATGGGCGAAATTCATGATGGTCAAGGGGCAGCCGCCTTGGACGAGCATACCCAGACCCACGCCCAGCAGTTTGCGCCGGACCGGCTTGGCCTGCACGCCGAAGGGACCGAACCGGGCCAGATACCCCTGGTCGAAATCAATCGCCACGGACAGATTGCGGGCCGCAAGCTCGGTCGCCTCAACCGCCGCCTGCCGCAAGCTTTCGATGAAGTCCACCGCGACCGCGTCATCGTCGTCATGCCGGAAGTGCAGGCAGGGCCGGTCAGGATGACGGCGGGCGTCGTTGAGGATCTGCTTCATCACCGCGCGATGCCGTCCGGGCTCGCGCTCGATGATCCCGACCTGCGGCATTCCGGCCGTCAGGTCGCGCAGGCGAGCCTTGGCCGGTGACGGCAGGCAGGTGCCGGTCACGATGATCAATTCGAAATCGGGGTCGGTCTGGGCCTTCAGGCCCGGCAGGGCGCAGGTTTCGAACAGGCGGAAGCGCTCGACCAGACGGTCGGTACGGTACAGGTGGCGGCGCCGTGCCTCGATCGTGTCATGTTCAGTCTGGAACCCGCCGATCGCAGGGTAGGAGAACCGGCACAGGCCAATGACTTGCATGATCTCGTCCGCTTGGGTATCGCCACGCCGGACTATGCATCGGCCCGCCGCAGGCTGCAACAGGGGCCATTTCCGGCCAGTGCGGCCGTGGCTGTTGACACTTGGGCCGACTCCCCCTATACGCCCGTCATCTCGGTATGGGGGCCGCCCCGAAACCGAAATCAGAAACGGACTGGTCAAGGCCCGGACAATTTTGTCGTTCGCGCCCTCTGATAACCAACCGCGACGTTCACCTCGGAATGGGAACGCTCGCGGGTTTTGCGCTTGTGGACGCATTGGCGCAGCGAAGTTAACCGCACGCAATGCGCGTGCATGTCATGTGTGTTGCAAAACGGGGAAGAAACCGGAATGCCAACTATTCAGCAGCTGATCCGCAAGCCGCGGCAGCCCAAAGTGAAACGCTCGAAGTCCATGCACCTGGAGCAGTGCCCGCAGAAGCGCGGCGTCTGCACCCGCGTGTACACCACCACGCCGAAGAAGCCGAACTCGGCCATGCGGAAGGTCGCCAAGGTGCGCCTGACCAACGGATACGAGGTGATCTCGTACATCCCCGGTGAAAGCCACAACCTGCAGGAGCACTCGGTGGTCCTGATCCGTGGCGGCCGTGTGAAAGACCTTCCGGGTGTCCGTTACCACATCCTGCGCGGTGTTCTGGATACCCAGGGCGTCAAAGACCGTAAGCAGCGTCGTTCGAAATACGGCGCGAAGCGTCCCAAGTAAGAAGGAGAGGCCGAGATGTCCCGTCGTCACGCCGCCGAAAAACGCGAAGTCCTGCCTGACGCCAAATTTGGCGACAAGGTTCTGACGAAATTCATGAACAACCTGATGATCGACGGCAAGAAGTCGGTCGCCGAGCGCATCGTCTACAACGCCTTCGACCGCATCGAAAGCAAGATCAAGCGCGCACCCGTCGAAGTGTTTCACGAAGCGCTCGACAACATCAAACCGTCGGTCGAGGTCCGCTCGCGCCGGGTTGGTGGTGCAACCTATCAGGTTCCGGTCGAAGTGCGCCCCGAGCGCCGCGAAGCGCTGGCTATCCGCTGGCTGATCGCCGCCGCGCGCAACCGCAACGAAAACACCATGGAAGAACGCCTCGCCGGTGAATTGCTGGACGCCGTACAGTCCCGCGGTACTGCCGTTAAGAAGCGCGAAGACACCCACAAGATGGCCGAGGCGAACAAAGCCTTCAGCCACTACCGCTGGTAACCCTAGAGGCTTATCCAAATGGCACGCGAATATCCGCTCGAACTATACCGTAACTTCGGTATCATGGCGCACATCGACGCAGGCAAGACAACCTGCTCGGAGCGTATCCTGTATTACACCGGCAAATCCCACAACATCGGTGAGGTGCACGATGGTGCAGCCACCATGGACTGGATGGAGCAGGAGCAGGAACGCGGCATCACCATCACCTCGGCTGCGACCACCACATTCTGGGAGCGCACCGAGGACGGTAAGACCGCCGATACCCCCAAGCACCGCCTGAACATCATCGACACCCCCGGCCACGTTGACTTCACCATCGAAGTGGAGCGCTCGCTGGCTGTTCTCGACGGTGCCGTCTGCGTTCTGGACGCAAACGCCGGTGTTGAACCCCAGACCGAAACCGTGTGGCGTCAGGCTGACCGCTACAAGGTTCCGCGCATCGTGTTCGTCAACAAGATGGACAAGATCGGTGCCGACTTCTTCAACTGCGTGCGCATGATCGAAGACCGCACCGGCGCGCGCGCCGTTCCGGTCGGTATTCCGATTGGCGCCGAGAACGAGCTGGAAGGCCTGATCGACCTGGTCACCATGGAAGAATGGCTGTGGCAGGGCGAAGACTTGGGTGCAAGCTGGGTCAAGGCTCCGATCCGCGACAGCCTGAAGGACATAGCCGAAGAGTGGCGCGGCAAGATGATCGAAGCCGCCGTCGAGCAAGACGACGACGCCATGATGGAATACCTGGAAGGCAACGAGCCCGACATCCCGACCCTGCGCAAACTGCTGCGCAAGGGCACTCTGGCGCTGGACTTCGTTCCGGTTCTGGGTGGTTCGGCGTTCAAGAACAAAGGTGTTCAGCCGCTGCTCAACGCCGTGATCGACTATCTGCCCAGCCCGCTGGACGTTGTCGACTATATGGGCTTCAAGCCTGGCGACGAGACCGAAGAGCGCAACATCGCCCGTCGTGCCGATGACAACCAGCCCTTCGCTGGCCTGGCGTTCAAGATCATGAACGACCCGTTCGTCGGTTCGCTGACCTTCACCCGGATCTACTCGGGCGTGCTGAACAAGGGCGACTCGATCCTGAACTCGACCAAGGGCAAGAAAGAGCGCATCGGTCGTATGATGATGATGCACTCGAACAACCGGGAAGAGATCGAAGAAGCGTTTGCAGGCGACATCATCGCGCTGGCGGGTCTGAAGGACACCACCACCGGTGACACCCTGTGCGACGCGAAGGATCCGGTGGTTCTGGAAACCATGACCTTCCCCGATCCGGTGATCGAGATCGCGGTCGAGCCCAAAACCAAGGGCGACCAGGAGAAGATGTCGCAGGGTCTGGCCCGTCTGGCCGCCGAAGACCCGTCCTTCCGCGTGGAAACCGACCTGGAATCGGGTCAGACCATCATGAAGGGCATGGGCGAACTTCACCTGGACATCCTGGTTGATCGTCTGAAGCGCGAGTTCAAGGTCGAAGCCAACATCGGTGCGCCGCAGGTGGCCTATCGTGAGACCATCTCGATGCCGATTGAACACACCTACACCCACAAGAAACAGTCGGGTGGTTCGGGTCAGTTCGCTGAGGTCAAGCTCGAGATCACTCCGACCGAACCGGGCGAAGGGTATTCGTTCGAAAGCCGCATCGTGGGTGGCGCCGTTCCCAAGGAATACATCCCGGGTGTCGAAAAAGGCATCCAGTCCGTCATGGACAGCGGCCCGCTAGCCGGCTTCCCCGTGATCGACTTCAAGGTTGCTCTGCTGGACGGTAAATTCCACGACGTCGACTCGAGCGTTCTGGCGTTCGAAATCGCGGCGCGGATGTGCATGCGCGAAGGTCTGAAAAAGGCCGGCGCGAAACTGCTGGAACCGATCATGAAGGTCGAAGTGATTACCCCGGAAGAGTATACCGGCGGTATCATCGGCGACCTGACTTCGCGTCGGGGCCAGGTGTCTGGACAAGAGCCGCGCGGCAACGCGATCGCCATCCAGGCCTTCGTGCCGCTGGCGAACATGTTCGGCTACATCAACACCCTGCGTTCGATGTCGTCGGGCCGTGCCCAGTTTACCATGCAGTTCGACCACTACGATCCGGTTCCGCAGAACATCGCGGAAGAGATCCAGGCGAAATACGCCTAAGCGACAAAGTTTGAGGGGGCCCGGTCTCCGGGCTCCCGTCATTACCGAAAAAGGAGGCCATCATGGCAAAGGAAAAGTTTGAGCGTACAAAACCGCACGTCAACATCGGCACGATCGGCCACGTTGACCACGGCAAGACGACGCTGACCGCAGCGATCACCAAGTATTTCGGC
>NZ_JBXWRZ010000034.1:0-36310 GCF_059613165.1 Ruegeria sp. BHSB172 | reverse complement strand
TCTGCTGCAATCGGTGGCGGATGCGCTGAAATACGTGGTGAAAGAGGTGGTAATCCCCGCCGGGGCTGACCGGACGGTGTTTATCCTGGCGCCTCTGACATCCTTCGTGCTGGCCATGATCGCTTGGGCGGTCATTCCGTTCAACGATGGCTGGGTGCTGTCGGATATCAACGTGGCCATCTTGTACGTGTTCGCCGTATCCTCGCTCGAGGTTTACGGCGTGATCATGGGGGGCTGGGCGTCGAACTCGAAATACCCGTTCCTCGGGAGCCTGCGCTCGGCCGCGCAGATGATTTCCTACGAGGTTTCGATCGGCCTGATCATCATCGGGGTGATCATCTCGACCGGCTCGATGAATTTTGGCGACATCGTGCGGGCGCAGGACGGCGCGTTCGGGTTCTTCAGCTGGTACTGGCTGCCGCATTTCCCGATGGTGTTCCTGTTCTTCATCTCGGCGCTGGCCGAAACCAACCGCCCGCCGTTTGACCTGCCCGAGGCGGAATCGGAACTGGTTGCCGGCTACCAGGTGGAATATTCGGCCACGCCTTTCCTGCTGTTCATGGCGGGCGAATACATCGCCATCTTCCTTATGTGCGCGTTGACCTCGCTGCTGTTCTTCGGCGGCTGGCTGTCGCCGATCCCGGGCCTGCCGGATGGCGTGCTGTGGATGGTCGCCAAGATGGCGTTCTTCTTCTTCCTATTCGCGATGGTCAAGGCGATCACGCCGCGCTACCGCTATGACCAGCTGATGCGGCTGGGCTGGAAAGTTTTCTTGCCGTTCAGTTTGGTTTGGGTGGTCTTCGTGGCTTTTGCTGCAAAATTCGATTGGTTCTGGGGCGCGTTTGCCCGCTGGAGCGTAGGAGGCTGACAATGACCCAGATCGACTATACCCGTGCGGCCAAGTATTTCCTGCTGCAGGACTTCTGGCAGGGTTTCAAGTTGGGGATGAAGTATTTCTTCGCCCCCAAGGCCACGGTGAACTATCCGCATGAAAAGGGCCCGCTGTCGCCCCGGTTCCGGGGCGAACATGCTCTGCGTCGTTATCCGAACGGCGAGGAACGCTGTATCGCCTGCAAGCTGTGTGAGGCGATCTGCCCGGCCCAAGCCATCACCATCGACGCCGAACCGCGCGAAGACGGCAGCCGCCGCACCACGCGTTATGACATCGATATGACCAAGTGCATCTATTGCGGCTTCTGCCAGGAGGCCTGCCCGGTCGATGCGATCGTCGAAGGGCCGAATTTCGAATTCGCCACCGAGACCCGCGAAGAGCTGTTCTATGACAAGCAGAAACTGCTAGAGAACGGCGACCGCTGGGAAGCCGAGATCGCCCGCAACCTGGAACTGGACGCGCCGTACAGATGAGTGATCCGGTCAAGAACCCATTCGAGCAGATGCTGAAACAGGCACATGACATGGCCAAGGCGTTCAACCCGGCGCTCGAGAGCTATTCGCCCGTCGACGCGATGCGCGGCTTCGAGGCGCTGTGGCCGACCATGCCCAAAGAGGTCATGGAGATGATGTTCGGCAACACCGTCAATCCGGGCGGACTGGATGCCAAGACCCGCCTGTTGCTGACGCTGGCGGGGCTGACCTGTCAGGGCGCGCAGGCCGATACGGCCATGCGCCAAACGGTGCGCCATGCCATCGAGGCAGGGGCCAAGAAACAAGAGATCGTGGAAACGATCGGTCAAATGTCGGTCTTTGCCGGCATCCCGGCCATGACCCGGGCGCTGGAACTGGCGCAGGAGGCCATGGGCGAAAACGAGGATGATGACCAATGAGCGTATTTGCCTTTTACCTCTTTGCCATCAGCGCCATCACCGGCGGGCTGTTCACCGTGATCAGCCGGCAGCCGGTGCATTCGGTGCTGTGGCTGATTTTGGCCTTCCTGTCGTCTGCGGGGCTGTTCGTGCTGCTGGGGGCGGAATTCGTCGCCATGCTGCTGATCATCGTCTATGTCGGCGCGGTGGCGGTGCTGTTCCTGTTCGTGGTGATGATGCTGGACGTGGACTTTGCCGAGCTCAAGGCCGAGATGGCGCGCTACATGCCTTTGGCCCTGCTGATCGGTCTGGTCATCCTGATGCAGTTCGTCATGGCCTTTGGCGCCTGGGACAGCGCACAGGGCGCGGCGGCCAACCTGGCCCAGCCGATCCCGGCGGATCGCCACAACACCGAAGCGCTGGGTGTCATCCTTTACGATCAATACTTCCTTCTGTTCCAACTGGCGGGCCTGATCCTGTTGGTGGCCATGATCGGTGCCATTGTACTGACGCTGCGCCACCGCCAGGACATCAAGCGGCAGGACATCATCGCCCAGATGATGCGCGACCCGGCCAAGGCGCTGGAGTTGAAGGACGTGAAACCGGGGCAGGGACTTTGAGACCATGATCGGACTTGAGCACTATCTTACCGTCGCGACGACGCTGTTCGTCATCGGCATCTTCGGTCTCTTTCTGAACCGCAAGAACGTCATCATCCTGCTTATGAGCATCGAATTGATGCTGCTGGCGGTAAATATCAACCTCGTGGCGTTTTCCAGCTTTCTCGGCGATCTGGTCGGGCAGGTGTTCACGCTGTTTGTGTTGACCGTGGCCGCGGCCGAGGCGGCGATCGGGCTGGCTATTCTGGTCTGCTTCTTCCGCAACCGCGGCACTATTGCGGTTGAAGACGTCAACATGATGAAGGGGTAAGGGATCATGGAAACCACAATCCTCTTTGCCCCGCTCGTGGGCGCGCTGATCTGCGGCTTTGGCTGGAAATTCATCGGCGAAAAGGCCGCGCTGTGGACGGCCACGGGCCTGCTGTTCCTGGCCTGTCTGCTGTCGTGGATCGTCTTCTTCAGCTTTGATGGACAGACCCAGCAGATCGAGATCATGCGCTGGATCGAAAGCGGCTCGCTGTCGACCTCGTGGGCCATTCGTCTGGACCGGCTGACCGCCATTATGCTGATCGTGGTCACTACGGTGTCGGCGCTCGTGCACCTTTATTCGTTCGGCTACATGGATCACGACCCGCAGTGGCGCGAGGGCGAAAGCTACAAGCCGCGCTTCTTTGCCTATCTGTCCTTCTTCACCTTCGCCATGCTGATGCTGGTAACGGCGGACAACCTGGTGCAGATGTTCTTTGGCTGGGAAGGCGTGGGCGTCGCATCCTACCTGCTGATCGGTTTCTACTACCGCAAACCTTCGGCCAATGCGGCGGCGATGAAAGCGTTCATCGTCAACCGTGTGGGCGACTTCGGCTTTGCGCTGGGGATTTTTGCGCTGTTCTTCCTGACCGACAGCATCAACTTCTCGGATATCTTTGCTGCCGCACCCCAGCTGGCGGAAACGCAGCTGACTTTCCTGTGGGGCGAATGGTCTGCGGTCGAGGTCGTCTGCGTGCTGCTGTTCATCGGTGCGATGGGCAAATCTGCGCAGTTGATCCTGCACACCTGGTTGCCGGACGCGATGGAGGGCCCGACGCCCGTGTCGGCGCTGATCCATGCCGCCACCATGGTGACGGCCGGTGTGTTCCTGGTTTGCCGTATGTCGCCGCTGATGGAGTTCGCGCCGGGTGCGACCGGGTTCGTCACTGTGCTGGGGGCCTCGACCGCGTTCTTTGCCGCGACCGTGGGTCTGGTGCAGACCGACATCAAGCGCGTGATCGCCTATTCGACCTGTTCGCAGCTGGGCTACATGTTCGTGGCCGCGGGCGTGGGCATGTATTCGGCGGCGATGTTCCACCTGTTCACGCATGCCTTCTTCAAGGCGCTCTTGTTCCTTGGTGCGGGCTCGGTGATCCACGCCATGCATCACGAACAGGACATGATGAACTATGGCAACCTGCGCAAGAAAATCCCCTATACCTTCTGGGCGATGATGATCGGCACGCTGGCCATCACAGGCGTCGGCATCCCGCTGACCACGATCGGCTTTGCCGGCTTCCTGTCCAAGGACGCCATCATCGAAAGCGCCTATGCCGGCGGGTCGGCCTTTGGCTTCTGGGCGCTGGTGATCGCCGCCGCGATGACCTCGTTCTACAGCTGGCGCCTGATCTTCCTGACCTTCTATGGCGAGGAGCGGGGCGACAAGCACACGCATGAGCACGCGCATGAAAGCCCGATGGTCATGCTGGTGCCGCTGGGTGTTCTGTCGCTGGGCGCCGTGTTCGCGGGCATGATCTGGTACAACAACTTCTTCGGTCACGCCGATCAGGTGGGCAAGTTCTATGGCATTCCGGTTGCCGAGGCGCGTGCCGAGGCCGGTGACCATGCCAAGGCCGATGATCATGGCGACGACGCGCATGCCACAGAATCTCATGACGACGAAGCTGCACACGGTGACAAGGCCAAGAGCGGCGACCACCACTATGCTTTTGTCGGCAAACCGGGCGAGGGCGCGCTGTACATCGCGCCGGACAACCATGTTTTGGACGACGCGCATGCTGCGCCGAAATGGGTCAAGATCTCGCCATTCATCGCAATGGTTCTGGGCTTTGGACTGGCCTACCTGTTCTACATCGTGAACCCGGCGCTGCCGAGCCGCCTGGCCGAGAACCAGCGTCCGCTGTACCTGTTCCTCAAGAACAAGTGGTACTTTGACGAAATTTACGACGCGATCCTTGTCAAACCGACTGTGGCCCTGGGCCGGTTCCTGTGGAAGGGCGGTGACGGCAAGGTGATCGACGGTTTCCTGAACGGAGTAGCAATGGGCGTCGTTCCCTTCTTCACCCGCCTCGCAGGCAAGGCGCAGACGGGCTACATCTTCACTTACGCCTTCTGGATGGTTCTGGGCATCGCAGCCCTGGTCACCTGGATGTCGATCGGCGGAGGCGCACACTGATGGACAATATCCTATCCATTGTCACATTCATTCCGGCCATTTCCGCCGGTCTGATGGCGCTGTTCCTGCACGGGAAGGATGCGGCAGCTCAAAGCAATGCCAAGTGGATCGCGCTGGTAGCAACCACGGTCACCTTTCTGGTCTCGATCGGTATCTATACCGAGTTCGACCCTTCGAACACCGGCTTTCAAATGGTGGAAGAAGGCGAATGGCTGATGGGCCTGAAATACAAGATGGGCGTGGATGGCATCAGCGTTCTGTTCGTGCTGCTGACCACCTTCATCATGCCGCTGACCATCCTGGCCAGCTGGAACGTGACCGACCGGGTCAAGGAATACATGATTGCCTTTCTGCTGCTGGAAACGCTGATGCTGGGCGTATTCATGGCTCTGGACCTGGTGCTGTTCTACCTGTTCTTCGAGGCCGGGCTGATCCCGATGTTCCTGATCATCGGGATTTGGGGCGGCAAGGACCGGATCTATGCCAGCTTCAAGTTCTTCCTCTATACCTTCCTCGGCTCGGTTCTGATGCTGGTGGCGATGGTGGCGATGTATGCCGACGCTGGCACCACCGACATTGCCGCGCTGATGACGCACCAGTTCTCGTCCGAGAGCTTCAGTGTGCTGGGCGTCCACATCGTCGGCGGCATGCAGACCTTGCTGTTCCTCGCGTTCTTCGCGTCCTTCGCAGTGAAGATGCCGATGTGGCCCGTGCACACCTGGCTGCCTGACGCCCACGTTCAGGCGCCGACGGCGGGCTCGGTCGTGCTGGCGGCGATCCTGCTGAAGATGGGTGGCTATGGCTTCCTGCGCTTCAGCTTGCCTATGTTCCCCGTCGGCTCGGCAGTGATGACCGATCTGGTCCTGTGGCTGTCGGCCATCGCCGTGGTCTACACCTCGTTGGTGGCGCTGGTGCAGGAGGACATGAAAAAGCTGATCGCCTATTCCTCGGTCGCGCATATGGGTTTTGTGACCATGGGCATCTTCGCCGCCAACCAGCAGGGCATCGACGGGGCGATCTTCCAGATGCTCAGCCACGGTTTCATCTCGGCCGCGCTGTTCCTTTGCGTTGGCGTGATCTATGACCGGATGCACACCCGCGACATCGAGGCCTACGGCGGCCTGGTGATCCGCATGCCGGCCTATGCGCTGGTGTTCATGCTGTTCACCATGGCAAATGTGGGCCTGCCGGGCACCAGTGGGTTCATCGGCGAATTCCTTACGCTGATGGGTACTTTCCAGGTCAACACCTGGGTGACAGCAGTGGCGGCCAGCGGTGTGATCTTCTCGGCAGCTTATGCGCTGTGGCTGTATCGCCGCGTGGTCTTTGGCGACCTGATCAAGGAAAGCCTCAAGTCGATCACCGACATGAGCACACGCGAACGCCTGATCTTTGCGCCGCTGATCGTCATGACCATTCTGCTGGGGGTCTACCCGTCACTGGTCACGGACGTGATCGGCAATTCGACCGCCGCGCTGATTTCGAACTATGACACGGCTCTGGCCGCGGCCGAGGCCGCGACCCAGGTCGCCTCGCACTAAGGGAGCTTTGGAGACATGATCCAGGCTGATCTGATTGTAATCCTGCCGGAAATCATTCTGGCGATCTATGCGATGGTGGCGCTGATCGGGGCGGTCTACACCTCGAAAGACGCGCTGGCCCCCGTGCTGATCTGGGCCACGGCGGGACTGATGGCCGTGCTGGCCTTCTGGATCGCGGCAAACGGTGAGGGCACGAACGTAGCCTTCAACGGAATGTTCGTCGATGACGGGTTCTCGCGCTTTGCCAAGGTTGCCATCCTGTTGTCGGCGGCCGCGGTTCTGGTCATGAGCCAGGACTATATGGCGCGCCGCAATATGCTGCGGTTCGAATATCCCCTGCTGGTGGCGCTGGCAGCGGTCGGCATGATGATGATGGTCAGCGCGGGCGATCTGATGTCGCTATACATGGGGCTCGAGCTGCAGTCTCTCTCGCTGTATGTCGTGGCCGCGCTGCGCCGCGACAGCGCCAAATCGACCGAGGCGGGCCTGAAATATTTCGTGCTGGGCGCGCTCAGCTCGGGCCTGCTGCTGTTCGGGGCGTCGCTGGTCTATGGCTTCTCCGGGACCACGCTGTTTTCGGGGATCGTGTCTACGGTGCATCATGGCGAGGTCTCGGTCGGCCTGCTGATCGGGCTGGTTCTGCTGATCTCGGGGCTGGCGTTCAAGGTGTCGGCCGTGCCGTTCCATATGTGGACGCCGGATGTCTACGAAGGCTCGCCCACGCCGGTCACGGCGTTTTTCGCCACTGCGCCCAAGGTTGCGGCCATGGGTCTGTTCGCGCGGGTGCTGCATGACGCCTTTGGCGGCGCGGTCGCCGATTGGCAGCAGGTGATCGTCTTGCTGTCGGTCCTGTCGATGCTGTTGGGCGCCATCGCGGCCATCGGTCAGCGCGACATCAAGCGGCTGATGGCCTATTCGTCGATTGCACATATGGGCTATGCGCTGATCGGTCTGGCGGCGGGCACGGCGCTGGGGATCAAGGCGATGCTGATGTATCTGGCGATCTACGTGACCATGAACATCGGCACCTTCGCCTTCATCCTGATGATGGAGCGCGACGGCAAGCCCGTGACCGACATCGACGCTCTGCGCCAGTTTTCTAAGCGTGACCCGGGCAAGGCGCTCGCCGTTCTGATCCTGATGTTCAGCCTGGCGGGTGTGCCGCCGATGCTGGGTTTCTTTGCCAAGCTGGGCGTCTGGCAGGCCGGTGTCGATGCCGACCTGATCGGGTTGGTCATCGTTTCGGCCATCTCGTCGGTCATCGGTGCGTTCTATTATCTACGGATCGTGTTCTACATGTATTTCGGGGACGAGAACGAAGACCCGATCGACACTCGGTCGTCGCCCGTTCTATGGGCGGCGCTGATGGGGTCGGCGGCGCTGATGTTGATCGGCGTATTCTATCAGTTCGGGATCGAGAGCGCGGCCACCGCCGCCGCGGCAACGCTTGTCAACTGATCTGCTGTCCGTACGAAACAGAGGGGCTCGGTCGCAGGACCGGGCCTTTTTGCGATGAGTGACTGGCCCAAGGGATATGGCCTGCACGTCGTGCAGGAGGTCGACAGCACCTTGAACGAGGCCGCCCGTATCGCGCCCACCGCAACCGGGCCGGTCTGGATCATGGCGCATCACCAGACGGCCGCGCGGGGGCGGCGCGGCCGGGTCTGGGCCAACCCCAAGGGGAATTTGGCCGCAACCTTGCTGATGCGCCCCGAAGGCAACCCGGAACAGGCGGCGCTGCGCAGCTTTGTTGCGGCGCTTGCGCTGTTCGATGCTGTGGTCTCGGTGACCGGGCGGGCGGCGGGGATGTCGCTGAAATGGCCCAATGACGTGCTGCTGAACGGCGGCAAACTGGCGGGCATTCTGTTGGAAAGCACGGGGCAGGGGCGCGGCGTGTCGCATCTGGCGATCGGCATCGGGGTGAACCTGGCTGACGCTCCTGCGCCCGACACCGTCGAGCCCGGCGCACTGCGACCGGTCTCGCTGCTGTCGGAAACCGGCGCTCAGGTCCTGCCCGAGGATTTCCTGACGGAACTGGCCGCCGCCTATGCCCGATACGAGGCGCAGTTCAGTACCTATGGATTCGAGCCCATCCGCACGGCCTGGCTGTCTCGTGCCGCAAAGCTGGGCGAGGTCATCACGGCCCGTACCGCCACGTCCGAGACCGTCGGAACCTTTGAAACGGTGGACGCGGGCGGCAACCTTGTCCTAAACACCGCCAAGGGCCGGGTCAGCATTCCGGCGGCAGACGTCTATTTCTGAAAGGGGCGCAGATGCTTCTGGCCATTGATTGCGGCAATACCAACACCGTGTTCTCGATCTGGGATGGCGAGAAATTCCTGTGCACCTTGCGCACCTCGACCCACCATGCGCGCACGGCCGATGCCTATTTCACCTGGTATTCCACCCTGGTGAAACATTACGGGATCGAGGCCGACATTGCCGATGTCATCATCGCCTCGACCGTGCCGCGGGTGGTGTTCAACCTGCGCGTCTTTGCCGACCGGTTCTTTGGATGCCGGCCGTTGGTCGTGGGCAAGCCCGATTGCCTGCTGCCGGTTCCGCCCCGGGTCGATGAGGGCACGATCCCTGGCCCCGACCGGCTGGCCAATGCCGCGGGGGCTTTCGACCGTCATGGTGGCAATGTCGTGGTGGTGGATTTCGGCACCGCCACCAATTTCGACGTGGTCGCGGCTGATGGCGCCTATGTCGGCGGCGTGATCGCGCCGGGGGTGAACCTCAGCCTCGAGGCGCTGCACCAAGGCGCTGCCGCGCTGCCGCATATCGATGTGTCGCGGCCCGACAAGGTGATCGGTACGAATACGGTTGGCTGTATCCAGTCGGGCGTGTATTGGGGATATTCCGGCCTGATCGAAGGCCTGATCGCCCGCATCAAGGCCGAATACGGCATGCCGATGAAGGTTGTCGGAACCGGCGGCCTTGCCCCGCTGTTCGATCAGGCCGATGTGGGCTTTGACGCAATTGAAGATGATCTGACGATGCACGGTCTAACCGTGATCCATCGCTACAACAAGGAAAATGGCTCGGCATGAGCAGTGAACGACTGATCTATTTGCCGCTGGGCGGCGCGGGTGAAATCGGCATGAACGCCTATGTCTACGGATATGGCGCGCCCGGCGAGGAACGGTTGATCCTGGTCGATCTGGGCGTGACCTTCCCCGACATGGACACCACGCCGGGCGTCGACCTGATCTATGCCGACATCTCGTGGCTGAAAGAACGCGCCGACCGGCTCGAGGCGATTTTCATCACCCACGCACACGAAGACCATGTCGGCGCCGTGGCGCTGTGCCATGAAATGCTGGGTGCGCCGATCCATGCGCGGGCGTTCACCGCCAACATCGCCCGCAAGAAGATGGAAGAGGCTGGCCACCCCGAGGATGCGGTGCGCACCGTCTCGGCCTGGCCCGAGCAGGTCAAAGCCGGGCCTTTCACCGTGGGGTTCCTGCCGGTGTCGCACTCGATCCCCGAAAGCGCCGCGCTGGTGATCGACACGCCCGCCGGGCGCATCGTGCATTCGGGTGACTTCAAACTAGACACGACCCCCGTGGTCGGCGAGCCCTTTGACGAGGCCCTGTGGGCCGAGGTGGCAAAACCCGGCGTCAAGGCGCTGGTCTGCGACAGCACGAACGTGTTCTCGACCCATCCCGGCCGGTCGGAATCCGAGGTCGGGCCCGCCATCACTCAATTGGTCGAGAAGGCCAGCGGCATGGTGGTGGCAACCACCTTCGCCTCGAACGTGGCGCGGGTGAAAACCTTGGCCGAGGCCGGCCACCGCGCCGGGCGGTCTGTCGTGCTGCTGGGGCGGGCCATGCGGCGGATGATCGAAGCGGCCACCGAAACCGGGATCCTGACCGATTTCCCGCGCGTGGTCAGCGCCGAAGAGGCGTTGGACCTGCCGCGCCAGAACTTGATGCTGATCGTCACCGGCAGCCAGGGGGAACGCCGTGCGGCCAGCGCACAGCTGGCGCGTGGCAAATACCGGGGGATCGAGCTGAAAGAGGGCGACCTGTTTCTGTTTTCATCCAAGACCATTCCGGGCAACGAACGTGGCGTGATCCGCATCATGAACCAGCTGAGCGAGAAAGGCGTGGACGTCGTCGATGACAGCAATGGGCTGTATCATGTATCCGGCCACGCCAACCGCCCGGATCTGGAACGGGTGCATGCGCTGGTCGACCCGCAGATGGTCATCCCGATGCATGGCGAACACCGGCACCTGCGCGAACATGCCAAGCTGGCCGAGGCCGGTGGACGGGCTGGTGTGCTGGCCGTCAACGGCACCATGCTGGACCTGTCGGGGAACGCGCCGCAGGTGGTCGACTATGTCGAAACCGGGCGCACATACCTGGACGGCTCGGTCAAGGTCGGGGCACTGGACGGTGTGGTGCGCGACCGCATCCGCATGGCGCTGAACGGGCATGTGATCGTGACCGTCATCCTGGACGAAGACGACGAGCCCCTCGGCGAGCCCTGGTGCGATACGATGGGCCTGCCGGAAACCGGCGCGTCGCGTGCCGGGCTGGTCGAGGTGCTGGAAGAGGACCTGAATCAGTTCCTGATGCGGGCCGACGTCAAGACGCTGCGCGACGACGACAAGCTGGAAGAGGCCATGCGCCGCATCGTGCGCCAAAGCGCCCAGATCGAGATCGGCAAGAAGCCCGAAGTGACTGTGGTGATCAGCCGGATGAAGTGATCTGGCCTCAGCCCGTTTCGGGCATCGGGCGGCCTTTGAGACGCTGGAACAGGCTGGCTTCCTCGTTGTTGAGGAAGAAGGGCACCGAAGCTGGCGGGGCCGGGTCGGTGACCCGTGCTTCGACCTCGGCCAGCACCACCTCGGTGATGAAGGGCAGGTCGAAATCGCGGGCCTGATCCAGCGGGATCCACTGCAGGTGCGACAGCTCGTCAGAGGCTTGGCTGAAGTCGTCCGGATCGTTGGCGATGGCGTCAGCATCCACCAGAAAGAACCGCGCGTCGAACCGGCGCGGCCGGCCCGGTGGCGTGACTGCCCGGAACACGAACTGCAAGGGCTGCGCCGAAGGCAGGAACCCGCGCTCAGCGAAGCTGATCCAGTCCTGCGGGGTAGGTCCGGGCCATTGCCCGGGAACCCCCAGGATCAGGCCGGTTTCTTCCCACAACTCGCGGATCGCGGCTGCTGCCAATGCTGTCTGCAGGCCGTTGGGGGCCTGATCGGCCAGGCGTTGGTGGCAGATATTAGGCAGGGGCGTGGCCAGCGGCACACGGGCGTCCTCGGGGTCGACCGCGCCGCCGGGAAACACGAACTTGTTCGGCATGAAGGCCGCGGCTGCGCCGCGCTGGCCCATCAGGATCGCCGGCTTTTCATGGCGATCGCGCAGCACGATCACGGTTGCTGCGTCGCGAATGGCAGATTTGTCTACGGTCATGTTCGGATCAAGCCCGCGGCCAAATCATTTCGAGTCGCCGAACCCGTGCATTCGCCGAGCCCATTGAAACCCGACGACTGCGCCCTTGAGTCGCGGCAGCAGATACAAGGACAACGCCACACAGCCCACCGAGAACATCAGCGCCATGGTCAGCGGGTCCGGCCGAAAGTGAACATAAGACACGTGCAACGCCGGGGCCAGCAGGTGGCCGACGATCAGGATCGTCAGATAGGCCGGGCCGTCATCCGCCCGGTGGTGGAAGAGGTCCTGACCGCACTCGTTGCAGGTGTCATTCACCTTCAGATAGCTGTGCAACAGCTGGCCTTTGCCGCAATTTGGACATTTGCAACGGAACCCCTTTGCCAAGGCCGGCCAAGTTGGCCGATCGTCATGGGCCATGATTTCCACAGTTTGGTCTGTCATCTTGATACTCGCGCTCGGATTTGGATGAATATTGCGCTTGTTTGGGCCGCCCGGAAAGGGGGGTGCGTCGCTTTGCGCGTGCCGTTTCCGAATATATGACCCCGCAATCCGAATTTTTCGACAAAAAATTTTCGTCAGCGCGACGGAAACCCCACGGCGCGGCGTTTGAACAGATGTAAGCAGCGGCACAGGGCCGCGGCAACATAAGGGAACCGAGCAATGAAAAGCGCAAAATTCATCTCTGCCATCGTTCTGTCTGCGGTTGCGATCACCGGGACATCGGCTTTGGCGAAAGGTCCGCGGGATCATGCCCCCATCAGTTTCCAGGACCTGGATGCGAACGGCGACGGCCAGGTGACCAAGGCCGAGATGGAAGAACATCGCACGCAAAAGTTCACCACGATGGATGCAGATGGGGATGGCAAGCTGAGCGTCGAGGAAATGCAGGCCGCGGCACAGGCCAAAGCCGACGCGCGCGTGACGGACATGTTTGCGCGTCATGATGCCGACAAGGACGGCTTTTTGACCGAGGATGAGTTGCCCAAGCCGCGCCGGGCTGACAAGATGTTCGACCGGATGGACGCGGACGGGAACGGGTCGTTGTCCGAAGAGGAGTTCGCGGATGCGAAGGACCGGATGGGGCGGCACCACAGGAAAGGTGGTCGTCCCGGCGCAGACGACAAGTGATGCGGGATGGAGGATCTGACCTCCTCAGCGCAGACGTTCCGCGGCGACCGGGTCGCCGCGGAAGACCTGAGCGACGAGCGGTTGCTGAGGTTGTTCGCCGATGGCGACGCGGCGGCGGCGCGGGTGCTTACCGATCGGCTGGGGCCGCGCTGTTTCTCGGTGGCCTTGCGCATGTTGAACAACCGCGCCGAGGCCGAAGACGTGACCCAAGAGGCGATGATGCGCCTTTGGAAGGTCGCGCCGGATTGGGTGCCGGGGCAGGCAAGGGTTTCAACCTGGCTGTACCGGGTGACCTTGAACCTGTGCATCGACCTGCGTCGCAGAAAGTCGGCGGACGCGCTCGACGGTACCCCTGAACCTCAGGATGACAGCACGGGCGCTGTCGAACAGATGCAGCAGAAGGCCCGGTTGAACGCCCTGAACGGGGCCTTGGCGCAATTGCCGGAACGCCAGCGTCAGGCAGTGATTCTGAGGCATATCGAAGAATTGTCGAACCCCGAGATTGCCCAGATCATGCGAATCTCGATCGAAGCGGTGGAAAGCCTGGTGGCACGGGGAAAACGGACGCTGACAGCAATCCTGTCGGGTCGACGAGAGGAGTTGGGATATGACGACTTCAGATGATGACACGGATCTGGACCTGCTGTTCGCCGAGGCGCGGCGGAGCAGCCCTGAATTGCCGGACGATCTGGCCGTTCGCATCCTGACCGATGCCGAGGCGGTACGTCTTGAACGGTCGCGACCGGCCGTGCCCACAGACCGTGGTCTGATCCGCAGCCTGTACGACGGGCTGGGCGGGTGGCGGGGTCTGGGCGGGCTGATGGCTGCAAGCGTCGCAGGGGTCTGGGTGGGGTTTGCCGCGCCCTCGTACCTGCCTGATCCGGCAAGCTACTTCGTATCGCAGGACACATCCTACTTGGTGGCGAATATGGGGTTGGAACCCACCTTTCTGGAGGAATTGGAATGACCGAAACCGTCAAGCAACCGCGCCGCTGGATGACCATTCTTCTGGTGGCCTCGTTGGGTCTGAACCTGTTGGTTGCCGGTGTGTTGCTGGGCGCCGTCCTGCGGTTCCGTGGCGATCATGTCGATGTCCCCCCAGGGTTCGGGCCGGCTCTGTTCCGGGCTCTTGCCGAAACTGACCGAAAAGCCTTGCGAGATGAATTGTTCGATGAGCACAGGCGCGGGGCCAGGCAACGCGCCCAGGATTTTGCCGAGCTGGGCGAAGCCCTGCGCGCAGTTCCTTTCGATCCGGTCTTGGTCGAGAACGTTCTGAAAGAGCAGGCGGCCACAACTGCCCTGATCCAGTCGAACTTACAGAAAAAATGGCTGTCGCGTGTGACGAAAATGACCGACGCCGAGCGGAAGGCCTATGCCGATCGTCTCGAACAGGTGGTCAAAGATCGACGCTCGCGCAAGCCCGGTCGCGAACACTAGCCCCGTCAGGCGGCGCTCAGGCTCACTTGGTTGCGACCAGACCGTTTGGCGGCGTAGAGGGCTTGATCGGCGCACTTGATCAGACCGAGCGCAGCGCCGGGACCCTCAGCAATCGGATTGGTGTGTGGGTCGCACAGTTTCAGGCCGACGCTGACTGTAACGGTCAGCCGCGTGGGCACATCAGGCAGGACAAAAGGCGTGGCAGAAATGCGGGTGCAGATCTCGTCCGCTTTTCTTTTGGCCTCGGCCTCGGTGGTGTCGGGCATCCCGATCAGAAACTCTTCGCCGCCGATCCGGGCCAAAAAGGCACCCGCGCCCAGGCTGCGCTTCATACGCTTCGCGGCCTCGATCAAAATCTGATCGCCGGCAGCATGGCCGAACCGATCATTGATCGATTTGAAATGATCCAGGTCGGCAAGCATGATCGCATAGCTCCGGCCGGTTTCCCTGGATCGCGCCATGATCCGGGCCAGAGCAGACAATGCGAACCGGCGGTTGTTCAGCCCGGTCAGAGGGTCGATCAGAGAGTCTTCCAACCCGCGCCGAAGCGCCGCCCGCATGTGATCGTCCTGCGCTTTTCGCGCGATCAGCGCGCCGATCCGCAGCGAAACCTCGTGCGCGCAGAACCCGCCCATGCAGATCGCGTCGGCGCCCCGGTCCAGCGCGTCGGCGGCAAGAGCCGCGT
This sequence comes from Ruegeria sp. BHSB172, assembly GCF_059613165.1. Classification (NCBI taxonomy): domain Bacteria; kingdom Pseudomonadati; phylum Pseudomonadota; class Alphaproteobacteria; order Rhodobacterales; family Roseobacteraceae; genus Ruegeria; species Ruegeria sp. BHSB172. The sequence continues at coordinate 21,285 of NZ_JBXWRZ010000034.1, read as the reverse complement.
TGTCATCAGCGATGACGCCGATCACCGCGGTCTTGCGGGTACCGTTGCGTGACTTGAGGTCGGTCAGAAGGTTCAGGCCCTGAGCGTCGCGATCCAGGTCCACGACGATGGCGTCCGGGATCGAACCCGACAGCAAGCCGTGCAGGTTGGGAATGGTGTGGGCCGAGATCGTCTGACCGGATAGCTCAGCCAGCGCGCGGCGCCATATCGCACCCCGTGAAGCCGAGCGAGCCAGAACGGCGATCCGGTCGGTGCGGGTACGCGCGACAAACGGGTCGGGCGCCTCGGAAAAGCCGATGGATTGCACGTCATTCCTGCCGCGCAGGTCCTGCGTTTCGGCGCGTGCACGCAGCAGGCTGCGGACCCGCGCCAATAGGTATGTGTCCTTGAAGGGATACGGCAGAACGTCGTCGAGCCCGTCCGAAAGGGCGCGCAACCGGGCGGTCTTATCATTCTGCTGCGCGATCGCGACGACGGGAACATCACGAAGCTGTGGATCGCACTGGACCAGTTTCTTCACCTCCGATGCGGTGCCGTCCGGCAATGTCATCGCCGTCAGAACCAGATCGGGCTGTACACGCCGCACCAAGGCGGGCAGGCCAGCCAGCTTGTTGCCCTGCGCCACCTGATACCAGGCAGCCGTCAGCTGCACCTTTAGCATGATGCGATTGGTCGAGACCCCATCAAGAACCAGGATGGTTCCCTGCACGGACATGGCTTTCACCGTTGGTTGAATGTGTTGCCAAAGTGTTTATTACTCTGGTTAACAAACCCTTTCCAACTGCCGCCGTTCGAGAGATTTATGACGATATCCTCCGAAAATGCCGAGACGCTGGCGTTGAATGCGCTGGGTTGGCTTGCCGGCAATGACGATTTGCTGCCAGTTTTTCTGGGTTCGACGGGGGCGTCGATCACAGATCTTCGTGACCGCGCCGCAGAGCCTGAATTCCTGATGTCTGTGCTCGAGTTTCTGATGCTTGACGATTCGTGGGTCATGGCGTTCTGTGACGACAATTCCGTGCCCTATGACAGTCCGGCGCAGGCCCGGACGGCCCTGGCGGGAGGGGCCGATATTCACTGGACGTGACCGGGCCTGAATCTGGAGAAAACGACATGCAGATCGAAGCCCTGGTGTTCGACAAAGACGGAACTCTGTTCGACTTTGCGGCCACTTGGGGCGCGTTCGGCGCGGCTGTTCTGCGGCGGCTGGGCGGCGGCGACGACGCGCGCGCCGCGCGGTTGGGCGAGGCGATCGGATTTGATCCGGTGCGCGGTACCTACGCGTCCGACAGCATCGTGGTCGCGGGTACGATCGACGAGATCGTGGATGTACTGGCCTCGCAACTGCCCGAATGGTCGCGGGCCGGTCTGATCGAGATGCTCAATGCCGAATCCGCATGCGCGACGCAGGTCGAGGCGGTTGCCTTGGCCCCGTTTCTGCGCGGTCTGAAACAGGCCGGCAAAAGGCTGGGCGTTGCCACGAATGACGGCGAGATGCCTGCACGGGAACACTTGGCTTCGGTCGGGGTCAGTCATCTGTTCGATTTCGTTGCGGGTTATGACAGCGGCTACGGCTTCAAGCCCGCTCCGGGCCAGTTGCTGGCCTTTGCCGAACATATCGGCGTTGCGCCGTCGCAGACCGCCATGGTTGGTGACAGCCTGCACGACATGCAGGCCGGTCGGGCAGCCGGCATGACGACGATCGGTGTGCTGACGGGCATGGCCTCGGCGCAGGACCTGGCGCCTCTGGCCGATGTGGTTCTGCCGGATATCGGCCACATTCCGGCCTGGCTGGGGATTTGACCGGAATGGGCGCCAAAAAATCGGCGTTTCATGATTTGAAACCGACCATCTCTGTCGCAGACAGAGCGGCTCAACGGCCGACTTCGGGGCTTGCTTGAGAAAAGCAATCGCCGGAGGACCACATGGCCGACACCAGGACTCAGAGGCGCCGCAGCGGCGGGCGCGCAGGTGCCGCCGCCCGCAGGGGCGCCGCCGTCATCGACCAGATGCCGTGGAACCCGCCGATCAATATAGACCACCCTACTGAACCGCTGCCGCCCGAGGGAGTCGAAGCCATCCATGACGGCGCGATGCGCATTCTCGAGGAAATCGGGATCCAGTTTCTGAACGAAGAGGCCATCGCGATCTTTCGTCAGGCCGGTTGCGCGGTCGATGGCGATATCGTGCGGATGGGCCGCGACTTTGTGATGGAGATGGTCGGCAAGGCGCCGCCCACCTTCACCATCACGCCACGCAACCCGGACCACACGATCGAGATCGGCGGCAAACGGCTGCTCTTCGGAAACGTCTCCTCGCCGCCCAACTACTGGGACATGGAAATCGGCAAGAAGGTGCCCGGCAATCGCGAGATGTGCCGGAACCTGTTGAAGCTGACGCAGTATTTCAACTGCATCCACTTCGCAGGCGGCTATCCGGTCGAGCCGGTGGACATCCACGCCAGTGTGCGACACCTGGACGTGCTGTACGACAAGCTGACGCTGACCGACAAGGCCATGCACGCCTATTCTCTGGGCAAGGAGCGGGTCGAGGACGTGATGGAGATGGTCCGTATCGCCGGCGGCCTCAGCCACGAGGCGTTCGAGGCGACGCCCCGGATGTACACCAATATCAACTCGACCTCGCCCCTGAAACATGACCACCCGATGATCGACGGCTGCCTGCGGCTGGCGCGACGGGGGCAGGCGATCGTGGTGACGCCGTTCACGCTGGCCGGGGCAATGGCGCCGGTCACGCTGGCCGGTGCGGTGGCGCAGTCGGTGGCCGAGGCACTCAGCGCGATCGCCCTGTTCCAGTATGTTCGCCCCGGCATTCCTTGCGTGATCGGCACCTTCACGTCGAATGTCGACATGAAGTCCGGGGCACCGGCCTTCGGAACGCCGGAATACATGCGCGCGACACAGATGACCGGCCAGATGGCGCGGTTCTATGGGCTGCCTCTGCGGTCTTCGGGGGTATGCGCCGCCAACGTACCGGACGGGCAAGCGATCTGGGAGACCTCCAATTCTCTTTGGGCAGCGGTTCAGTCGGGGACCAACATGGTCTATCACGCCGCCGGCTGGCTGGAGGGCGGACTGATCGCCAGCCCCGAAAAGTTCATCATGGATTGCGAGATCCTGCAGCAGATCCAGCGCTACATGCAGCCCGAACTGTGCGCCACGGGCCCGGATGAAATCGCACTGGATGCGATCCGGTCGGTCGGCAACGATGGTCACTTCTTTGGCATCCAGCACACGCAGGACCGCTATACCACGGCCTTCTATCAGCCGTTCCTGAGTGACTGGAAGAACTATGAAGGCTGGGAGGCCGCCGGCGGCATCTGGACCGCCGAGCGCGCGCACCTGCTGTTCAAGGAGATCATCGGCAGTTTCGAGGCGCCCCCCATGGATGCGGCCATCCGCGAGGAACTGGCCGATTTCGTGGCCCGACGCAAAGCCGAGGGCGGGGCGCCGACGGATTTCTGAACACTCTGCATTCGTATCAGGTTGAGATTATTCTGCATTTGCAGAAACTTGGCCGCGCGGATTCGACCTTTGTTAAGATTTCTGGGCTGTGATCGGACTCATACCAAGTCTGAGGCTGTTGATGCACGGATTGATAAACAAGGCCATTCAGTCGTTTGTCTGTGCGACCTACGGGCGCGAGTGCTGGCTGCGTGCCACCGCGGTGGCCGAGCTTGGCTTCGTCGAGTTCGAGGCCATGCTGGTCTATGACCGCGGCAAGTCCTATCGCCTGCTCGATGCGCTGTGCGCCGAATTGAAGCGCGCGCGTGATGAATTTCTCGAGGATCTGGGCACCTATCTCGTGTCTCACCCCAACATGGAGGGGTTGCGGCGTCTGTTGCGGTTTGGCGGCGTCACCTATGTGGAATTCCTGCACTCGCTGGACGATCTGTCGGATCGGGTGCGCCTGGCGGTGGCCGATCTGACGCTGCCCGCTCTGGAATTGATCGAGTGTTCGCCCAACGAGTTCGAACTGCACTGTCAGCCCGGGCTGGACGGCTATTCCTGCGTCCTGACCGGCCTTTTAAGGGCGATGGCCGATGACTACGGCGCGCTGGTGTTTCTGACGCGCACTGGCACGAATGAAAAGGGAATCGACATCATTTCCATGACCCTTGTCGAAAGCGCATTCGCCGAGGGCCGAAATTTCGATCTGGGGGCACCAAGCTGATGTTGGATCACGATCAACTGGGGGTGTTGTTGGGAACCCTGTGCCCCATGTTCGTCCTGCTGGGTGGCGACGGAACCATCCGCCAGGCTGGGCCGACCCTGCAAAAGCTGCGTTCTGACCGGCCGATGCCGGGGCGCGCTTTCCTTGACGTTTTCGATCTGGTTCGCCCCCGGTCCATTACGTCGTTCCGCGACCTGATGGCAAGCGAAGGTGTGAAACTGTCGGTGAAATTTCGCGACGAGCCGCGAACGGCGCTCAAGGGCCTTGTCTCGCCGTTGCCGACAGGCGGGGCGGTCATCAACCTGTCATTCGGAATCTCGATCCTGGACGCGGTCCGCGACTATGCGCTGACAAGTTCGGACTTTTCGGGCACCGATCTGGCGATCGAACTGCTCTACCTGGTCGAGGCAAAATCGGCCGCTATGGAGGCGTCACGGTCTCTGAACCTGCGGTTGCAAGGCGCAATGCTGGCGGCGGAGGAGCAGGCCTATACCGACACCTTGACCGGTCTCAAAAACCGACGGGCAATGGACCACATTCTTGAACATCTCGTGTCCAGCAAGGCGACTTTTGCGCTGATGCACCTGGACCTCGATTTCTTCAAGGCCGTGAATGACGAACTGGGGCATGCGGCCGGCGACTACGTACTGAGCGAAGCCGCGCGGATCATGTTGGAAGAAACCCGCAACGACGATACGGTGGCCCGCATCGGCGGGGACGAGTTCGTACTGATCTTCCGTGGTCTGTCTGACCGAGACGTCCTGCAGCGCATCGCGGAACGGCTTATTTCACGGCTTCAACAGCCGATGGACTATCAGGGCCAGACCTGCGCTATTTCCGCAAGTATCGGCACCGCGCTCAGCGCGCAGATCCCGTCGGTGATGCCGGCCAACATTCTCAACGCAGCGGATATGGCCCTGTACGAGGCCAAGCGCAGCGGCCGAGGCTGTCACCGCTTCTATTGCGAGCAGGAAAAGGCCGGGCACTGAGCGCGGCCGGTTTCACCGCGTGACCTCGGCCTCCAAGACCTTGGCAATGCGGTGTTTGACGGCACCCAGTTCACCGACGACTGGCAGTTGCAGCCCGCGGAAACCCGCGCGAGCCAGCTCGGTCGGCACATCGTCCAGAACATGTCCGCCCGTACAGGCAAAGAACGGTAGGCACAGCGCGGTTTCGCGGGTGCCGCGGGCGGCCTCGGATATCGACGGCGCCTCTTCCACAAAACCCGTTCGAACCGACTGGAAAGATATCAAACCGGCCAGTTTGTCTGCAAAGCTGTTGGCAACAACCGACGGGTTGCGGCTGCGGCCTGACCCGTGTGCGGCGATCACCAGGTCCGTCTCGGCCGCTCGCCAGCCGCGCTGGTCCAACTGCTCGGACAGGGCCGTGGCCACGATCCGGGGCAAGTCCGGGTCGGTTCCCAGCGGGTCGAGTATTCGCACATCGCGGCCGTCCACACGTTTGGGCAGGGCGCTGGTCACGAACCAGCCTTTCGCCATGAACAGCGGATAGATCGCCACTGCGTCGGTCAGGCCGTCCAGAACCTGCTCCAGCGCCCCCGGCGCGGCCAGCGTGGCCGAGGTTACATGGACCTGATCCGTCAACTGGTCGATTTCGTCGGCGAGCCGCGCCAAAGCCGCCTCGGCCGGAGCCGGATCCGAGGGTTGCCCGTGGGCGACGATGACGGCGTTCAGCATTGCGGTCTCCTGTCTTGCTCGGGGTTATGTGCGGCGCGCGACGTCGAAGTCAATCCGGCCTCAGCCCAAAACCACCAGCCACATCCAGACCGTCAGGATCGACGCCGCGGTTCCGATCAGCACGGACGAGGCGGCGACGCGTTTTGCGCGCCCATAGATGTTGGCAAAAATATAGGCGTTGAACCCCGGCGCCATCGCCGCGTTCAGAACGCCCGAGCGGAACAGGTCCTGCGGCAGGGCGGTCGCAGTTCCGAACAGCCAGACGAGGCTGGGATGCAGGATCAGCGACACGCAGCAGACATAGCCGATGGTCCGCAGATCGCCCTCGGGGCGATACATGACCAGCACGCCGCCCAGCGCGAACAGCGCGCCGGGCAGGGCAGCGCGGGTGATCAACCCCAGAGCCTCGTCCACGACCGCCGGGATGGCCAGACCCGTCAGGTTCACAATGAACCCAAGCGTGATGCCCAGGATGAGGGCGTTCTTGAACATCGCCGACAGGACGGACCTGACCATACGCAGGCCGCCTTGGCCGCGATTGCGGATGAACTCCATGACCGAGATGCCGACGCAGTAGCAGAACGGCGAATGGAAGGCGATGATGGCATAGTTGCCGGTCAGGTTGTTCGGGCCATAGGCGCGCTCGGTGATCGGCAGGCCCAGCAGGACCGAGTTCGAGAACAGGCAGCAGAAGCCGATCGCCACGCAGTCTTCCCAGTCTCGCCCGAAGATGAACCGGGCGCCCAGCATGCCCGCGACAAAGCACAGACCCGCGGCCGAATAGAAGCTGCCCAGCAATCGTGGGTCGAAGCTGGCGCTCAGGTCCAGATGGGCGATGGCCAGAAACAGCAGGCACGGGATTGCAAAGCCTTGGGTGAATTTCATCAACCCGTCGACATGGTTTTCCTTGAAATAGCCCAGGCGGGTCGCAGCATATCCGGCGCCGATGACCAGGAAGACTGGTAAAATGACGTCGATCAGGCTTTGCAGCATCTCACGGTTCGCCTCGGTTCGTTCTGCGTCGTGCCTGTCGCGACGGGGGTGGTCATGCGCCCGGCAACGGCTGTTCGATCATCAATCCGTCATGGGCGGGGGTTACATGGTCGGGGGTTTCCCTGTCGACCGTGGCATAGTCCAGATCGATGTGCATGTTGGTCAGGATCGCCCGCTTGGGCTGCAACTGTTCGATCCAGCCCAGGGTCTTGTCCAGATGGGCATGGGTCGGATGCGGGCTGCGGCGCAGAGCGTCGATCACCAGGCAGTCCAGGCCTTCCAACTCGGGCCAGGCGTCGTCATAGATCTCGGCCACGTCCGGCAGATAGGCCAGATCACCGATCCTGAACCCCAGCGCGTCGATCGAGCCATGGTTGACCTTGAAGGGCCGGAACGGGATCGGGCCGCCGGGTCCGTCAACCGCGAACGGGCCATCGATGGTCTTGAGGTCGAGGATCGGCGGGTACGGCGACCCCTCGGGTTGGATGAAGGCATAGCCGAACCGCCCCAGCAGCGCGTTTTGCGTGTCGCCGTCGGCCCAGACCCGGACTCGGCTGCGCATGTTGAACACGATCATGCGCAGATCGTCGATGCCATGCACATGGTCGGCGTGCGAGTGGGTATAGACCACACCGTCCAGCCGCCCGGTGCCGGTATCCAGCAGTTGGCTGCGCATGTCGGGCGAGGTATCGATCAACACCGAGGTCGTGCCGTCCGGGCCGTCGCGTTCGACCAGCATCGAGCAACGGCGGCGGCGGTTGCGCGGGTTTCCGGGATCGCATTCGCCCCAGTGTCCGCCCAGGCGCGGCACCCCGCCGGACGAGCCGCAACCAAGGATCGTGCAGCGCAGCGTCGTCATGCGGCGGCCTCGTGGGCGGCGGCCTTGGTGAACAGGCGGTCGAAATTGGCCTGGGTGCGGGCCGCGAATTCGGCATAGTCCAGCCCGAAAAGTTCGGCGCCGACGCGGGCGGTGTGGGCGGTGAAAGCCGGTTCGTTGCGTTTGCCGCGATGCGGCGGCGGGGCAAGATAGGGGGCGTCGGTTTCTACCAGAATTCGATCAATGGGCGCGGCGGCGAAGATTTCGCGCAGTTCGTGGCTTTTGGGAAAGGCCGCGATGCCCGACATCGACAGGTAGAACCCCAGATCCAGCGCCGCCTGGGCCAGTTCGGCCGAGGAGGAAAAGCAATGCATCACACAGGAATAGGGCGCGTTGCGAAACTCGGCGCCCAGAATGTCGGCCATGTCGGAATCGGCTGCGCGGGCGTGGATGATCAGCGGCAGCCCGGTGCGCTGGGCGGCCTCGATATGGATGCGCAGCGACTTTTTCTGAACCTCGGCGCTGTCCGCGGTATAGTGATAGTCCAGCCCGGTTTCGCCGATGCCCACGAATTTCGGGTGCGCGGCCAGTGCGACCAGCTCGTCGACAGTGGCCATCGGCTCTTCGGCGGCACTCATGGGGTGGGTGCCGGCGGCATAGAACACCGGGGCATGCGCCTCGGCGATGGCGCGTACGGCCGGTTCGTTGCGTAGGCGGGTGCAGATCGTGACCATGCGGGTCACGCCGGCCTGTCGCGCGCGCGTGATGATCTCGTCCAACTGGCCCTCGAAGTCGGGAAAGTCCAGGTGGCAGTGACTGTCGGTGATCGCGGGTGGGGGGCTGGTGTCGTTCATCTGCTCGGGCCGGCGGAGTCCTGTATCTTGAACACCGTATCTAGGACCAGAGCGGCAGGGTCAAGGTTCACCGCCTGACCGTGACGGGCCCTTGCGGATACGGCCGCGGCAACCTCGGCCCACCGGCGGGCCATCTGCGGCGAATTCGACAGCCGCCGGAGCGTTTCCGACTCGTTCGGTGCGGCCTCGGGGCTGGGGGGTGCGCCGGTTGCGCCGGTCAGGGCCAGGCGCGACAGCGCGATGTCGATCAGGTTCAGCAGCAGGTCGAACCGGTCCGCCGCTCCGCGCTGCGCGGCAGCCTCGGCCAAGGCCAGAGCGCGTTGCCGGTCCAGCCGGGGGAGGGTGCCTAGAATGCCGATCACTTCGGCATAGATGTCAAGCCCGCCCAGGTTCAGCAGTCGGACTGCCTCGCCGACCGAGCCCGCCCCGAGGGCGGCCAGATGGTCGGGGTTGGGCGGCAGGTCGGCACCGGCCTGAGCCAGCGCCGCCTGCATGTCCGACGGCGACAGCGGCGACAGGCGCAGGGTCCGGCAACGCGACCGGATTGTCGGCAGCAGCCGCGAGGGCTGGTGCGAAACCAGTAGCAGCGTGGTGCGGGCCGGCGGCTCTTCGAGCATCTTCAGCAGGGCGTTCGCCGCACTGGCGTTCATGTCGTCGGCCGTATCCACGATCACGACACGGCGCCCGCCATCGGCGGCGGACAGCCCGAAAAAACGGCCGAGCTTTCGGATATCCTCGACCACGATTTCGTTGCGCATCTTGTCCTTTTCGTTCACCGAGCGGGTCACGACCGCAAGCCCGGGTTCAGCCCCGGCCAGCATGCGATGGGCCACCGGATGATCGGGCGCGATGTCCAAAGATGTGGGAGCCGGAGGGGCTTCGAACAGCCCGTCCTCCTGCGGGGCCGGGGTCGCCAGAAGGAAGCGGGCGATGCGCCAGGCCAGCGTCGCTTTGCCCACGCCACGCGGCCCGGTCAGAAGCCAGCCGTGATGCAGCCGCCCGGAGGCGAAGGCCGACAGGAAGTCGCGTTCGGCCGCGTCCTGACCGAACAGTTGTTGCGTCTGACGCGGGTGCGGCGCGCCGGGCACCTGATCCGGGGGAAGAATGTCGTCGGTCATGTCTGTTGCAGGGGGCGCAAGGTCTGATGCACGATGTCCGCCACGTCGCGGGCCACGCTGTCGACGTCGCGGTTGCCGTCGATGACGCGGAACCGGTTCGGAAACTCTTTGGCAAGATCCAGAAAGCCCCCGCGCATCCGGCGTTGCAGGTCGGGACCGAAATCCTCGTACCGTTCTTCGGCGCCCTGCCGGCTCTTGGCCCGGGCCAGGCCGGTGTCTGGGTCCATGTCGATCAACAGGGTCAGATCGGGTTCGCGCCGGATCATCAGGGCGTGCAACTTGTCCACCAGCGCGCGCAGATCGCCGCGCGACAGGCCCTGATACAGCCGGGTGCTGTCCGCGAACCGGTCGCAGATCACGATCTTGCCTGCCGCCAGGGCCGGCTCGATGGTACGCTCCAGATGGTCGCGGCGTGCGGCGGTGAACAGCAGGATCTCGGTTTCCGCCGACCAGCGGTCGGGGTCGCCCTCAAGCACCAGCCGACGGATCTCCTCGGCGCCGGGTGAGCCGCCGGGTTCGCGGGTCAGCACCACGTCATGGCCTGCGGCGCGCAGGGCTTCCGCCAGCAGACGTGCCTGGGTGGATTTGCCCGATCCGTCGATCCCTTCGAAGGTCAGGAAAAGCCCGCGCCCGCTCACATCGACTCCAGCGGGGAATTGATAACATCCTTCAGCACGATGCCGCCAACTGCCATCAGACGCACCACGAAGCCGCCCAGCGGTACGTCCTGGGACGCATAAAGAGGGCGACGGATCTCGGGCAGGCCTTCGGGCTTGACCACCAGTTCGGCCAGTTTCTGGCCTTTCCGGATCGGGGCGTTTACCGGCCCCTGATAGACCACTTCGGCCGGAACGTTCTGGTCGCCCAGCACCGGGAACAGCAGGGTCAGGTCGCCATCTGGCACCAGGCCAACGGTCTTCTGGGCGCCCATCCAGACCTTGGCCTGGGCTATCGGCGTTTCGGCGGTGGCAACTTTCCTCTCGACAAAATTTCGAAACGACCAGTTAACCACGGCCTCGGCCTCCTCTGCGCGGCGGGCGGTGCTTTCCAGCCCGGACAGAACGAAGATCACCCGCCGGTCGCCCTGCTGGGCCGATCCGACAAGGCCATAGCCGGCCTCTTGCGTGTGGCCGGTCTTCAGCCCGTCAGCGCCGATGTCGAGCTTGAGAAGCGGGTTGCGGTTATTGACGTTCGACGGTGCGCGCCCGTCGAATTCAAAGGTTTCCTCTGCGAACAGCGGGTAATATTCCGGGAAATCGGTGATCAGGCGGTCCGCCAGGATGGCCAGATCCTTGACCGACATCATTTGACCGGCCGCGGGCCAGCCGTTGGAGTTGGCGAAGGTCGAGTTGGTCATGCCAAGTTGCTTGGCGCGCTGGGTCATGTAGCGGGCAAAGCCCGCCTCTGTTCCGTCCGGGCTGAGCGCTTCGGCAATGACGACGCAGGCATCGTTGCCCGACAGCACGATGATGCCCCGCAGCAGGTCCTCGACCCGGACGCGGTCCTGTGTGTTCAGGAACATGGTCGACCCGCCATAGCTCATGGCGTGTTCCGACACCGGCAGCTTTTCATCCAGCGTCAGGCGGCCGTCGCGCAGCGCCTCGAACGCCACATAGAGCGTCATCAGCTTGGACATCGACGCGGGCGGCAGCGGCTCGTCGGCATTCTTGGCCAGCAGAACCGTCCCAGTCGTCTGGTCCATCACATAGGCCGCCCGCGCCGAGGTGTCGAAGGCCAGAGCGGGCAGCGCCGCCAGCATCAGGCCGATGGCAAGAAGGAGGGTTCGAATCAAAGTCGGCATCTTGGGCCTCCCTGTCTATTTCGCGGCGATGAAGGCGTCGGAGAACCCGAGATCCTTCATGTCGCCGAGGATTGCGCGGCGTTCCGCCCTTGTGGCAGCCGGACCCACGAGAACCCGCCAGACCTGTTTGTCGCCCGAAGTTACTTGTTGAACCTGTGCCGACAGGCCGTTCTTGCTGACCTTGTCAGCGGCGGCTTTGGCATTTGCCTCTTCGCTGAACGTCCCGATCTGCACAAAGGGTTTTGTCAGGTTTGAACTGGCCGATTCCGAGCCGGTGCTGGCTGGTGTGGCTTCGGAGGCCTCGATCGCGGCAGCTGCGCCGGCAATCGGGTCCAGCGGGGTCTCCGTGATTTCATCCTTGGGCTTTTTCTGCCACCATTTTCGCTTGGCCGGTTTCTCGGCCGGCGGGGTCACGACGGGGTCGGCCAGGGTGGCGGTCGCGTCAGAGGCGGGGGGCGCCTGCTGGGGCGCCGTCGCGGCAACGGCCGCAGCGCCCGCCGCCACTTCGGCTGCCGCACCGGTCGCGGCGGTTTCGTCGGATTTATTCTTTTGCCACCATTTCCGCTTTGCGGGTTTTTCTTCCGGCGCAGTAGTCGCCTCCGAGTCGGTCTTGTCGGGCGTCTCGTCCTTGGTTGCGCTGTCTGCGGCGTCCGCGGCGACATCTTCAGCCGGTTCCGCTTCGGGTGCCGGGGGTTCGACCACCTCGCGGCGCAGAGCCACCACGGTCAGGCGCGCCGGCGCGCCAGCCAGCAACCCGAGTTTCTCGGCTGCCGCCGAGGACACCTGCAGCGCCGGACCGGGCAGATTCCGTTCGCGCCGGAACAACGCGCCCGTAACCCACTTGTCATTGGCCGTATTCGTGATTTTGACTCGTTCGGGTTGGGCTACGTTGGGGTGGGCCACCCAGACGCCACCCAGTGACGGGCGTCCGTCCCACAGGCCGGCCTCGGTCACCTGAAAAACGTCCGGTGCTTCGACGTCGCGTTGCGAGGGGCCTGCTATGTCCGGAAGAAGCTCGGTTGCTCCGCCGTTGGGCTGTCCATCGGGCTTCGGCTTGCTTGCCTGACCGCCAGCCAGCAGCGCCTCATCACAACCGCTCAACGCCACCAAAGCCATTATCGCAACAGCCGCCGTCCACCGGCCAAAGCGTGTCTGTGTCGCAGTTTCCATGTTTTGCGTTCCCTTGCCTGTATGGCCGGGTCGGACCCCGTCCTAGCTGCCGCCCTCTGGTTCTGTTGCCAGTATGCCGCAGCCATATCGCGCGGATCATAGCCCGCGTGTATCGGCAAGAAAAGACAGAGGAACCGGGCTCGGCAAGAAATCCCTCTTTTTGCTTGCCACGGCCGGGTCTTGGCCTTAGACCGCTGCCTGCGCCGGGGAGGTGGCAGAGTGGTCGAATGCGGCGGTCTTGAAAACCGTTGGGCGTGAGAGCGTCCCCAGGGTTCGAATCCCTGTCTCCCCGCCACTCATACCTGTCTCACTTCAGTTGTATTTTCTGATCCGGAATTGTTACGCAATTCCCGCGCGTTGGCGCATGCGCTTTCAATCAGGGACGAAGCAAACCGTACATTCAGAGGACAATTCAGGCGCGAGTCTCAGTGTCGCATTTTAGCGGGGTCGCTTTGGGCTGGATTTCCCTGATAACCTGCAATTTACAGGGAATATTCGCAAACCGGGACTGACTTCCGTCATTTCTTCTATCAGAACTGTATGTTTCTCAGAGGTTTATGTTGCAAATTCCCTAAAAGGTGGAACAGGGAATTTCCTCGTGCGAACAGGGAATTGTTCCGCCGGATCAGGGAGGGCGAAGTCTGTATCAGGGACGCAGGAGCTGGAGATGTCAGAAGCCGAACAGGCGTTCCTGTTCGGACCATTCAAGTGGGTGGGTCACGCTGACCAGACGCTTGAGTGTGAGTTCGGGCGGCTGGCTCCCGTCGAGAATCGCCGTTTGAATCTTTGGTGAGAGAAAGGCGAGCTGAGCACGGGTGCGGATGAAGGCGTCAGGGACGCTTTCGCGGCGGGCAATCTCCATCAGTTGAACTCCGGCCTTCAGATCACGGGCCCAGCCATGGGCGCGGATCAGCATGGACCGGAGGTGGGGATCAGGTTGGGGTGCCATGTCTCCGGCGATGACCTTGGCCTCGACGCCGCGGCGGCGCAGATCGAAAGATGCGGTGACGTGGGTGAGATCCGGGTGCAGATGATCGGCCGCGATGCCAAGTGCGCTTGCCAGAGTTTTGGGGTTAAATTCGAGGTCGATCTGTCCTCGTGCAAGTTTGCCTTTGGCCAGAAGAGCAGCGCCGATCTGACAGCCATGGCCTAGAAGCCGGGTTACTAAATCCGCAACTGAAGTCTGAACTGCCTCGGCTGACCCGGCCTCCGGCTGCGCCAGTACTTGGTGCGCCGCGGCGGCGTCTTGCAAATGTCTGACGATGACATCAATGACCGCGTTTTCCAGCGCTGGGCCGGGCAGTCGCCAGCCAGAGATATCCTTGCCGCCTGAGATCAGTCGATTGGAGATATAGTAGCGCAACCGTCGGCCTTTGCGCGTGGTGTGGGTCGGCGTCAACCGATCACCAGTTTCGTCATACAGCAGACCGGTGAGCCAGGCCCCGGGGTCAGTGGAGTGTTGGCGCGCATCGGAGTCGCCGCGTGCCCGCGAGCGGTTGGAGGCCTGTCGCATTTTTTCCTGCACCCGGTCCCAGATGTCCTGATCGATGATCGCCGGATGTTGTCCGTCCCAGATCTTATCCTTGTGGCGGATTTTTCCGAGATAGACCGGATTGCGCAGCAGGTAATAGATTTGACCCCGTGACAGCGGACAATCCCCCTTCACACTGCCATCTGTCCGAACAACCCGTTTTGACCGCAGGTCTTCTGCCGTTGCCCGTTCTTCTACTTTGCGCAGGCAACCAAGCTCGTCATAAAGCCCAAAGGGCATTGTCAGATAAACCGGCTTGAGACGGGTGGGGCGGATTTGTAGCGTCCAGCCATGACCAAACGATCCCCGTTTCGCTATTTCAAAACCAGCCCCGAGATCATCCGGCTGGCGGTGATGCTGTATGTTCGGTTCCCGCTGTCGCTCCGGAACGTGGAAGATTTGCTACACGAGCGGGGCATCGACGTGAGCCACGAGGCCGTTCGGTTTTGGTGGCACAGGTTTGGCCCGATGTTCGCGGCCGAGATCCGGAAACGGCGGACCGAAGGCATGCGTTCGAGCCGCTGGCGCTGGCACCTCGACGAGATGTTCGTGAAGATCAATGGCGAACGCCATTACCTATGGCGAGCTGTGGATCACGAAGGCGAAGTACTGGAAAGCTTCGTTACGAAGAGGCGTGACAAGAAAGCTGCGCTGAAATTCCTAAGAAAAGCAATGAAAAGGCACGGCCGCCCCGAAGTGATCGTGACCGACAGACTCAGAACCTATGGCGCCGCCCTGAAGGAAATCGACGCTGGCCATCGCCGGGAAACGGGGCGCTGGTTGAACAACCGTGCTGAGAATTCACACTTACCATTTCGACGACGGGAACGGGCGATGTTGCGCTTTCGGCGGATGCGAAGTCTGCAGAAATTCGCCGCCGTTCACGCTTCCGTCTACAATCATTTCAATCAGGAACGCAGCCTCACCTCCCGAGCCAACTTCAAGCAAAACCGCGCCGCTGCTCTCACTGAGTGGCGCAATCTCTGCGCGGCATAAGGGACAGCAATCCTGCCCTTGCCGAGACTGGTTAGAATCTGTCTGACAGCACCTAAAATACTGATTGGAATTGTCGGGCTGGTTATTGGACTGGTCGCGGGAGCCCTCTTCGGTGGGGCGATCGTCGGAGGCTCGGCCGCAGGTGCGGGTATTGCGACGGGTATGTCAGCCGGCGTCTGCTCGACCGTGATTGCCGCGCAGGAGGAGGGACTTTTGACCCCTGACCAGGTGGACCAGATCCTCACCCGCGCAGCGGCCGACCTTGCCGAGATGTCCGGTGAGACAGCGCCTGGTGCCGTTGTGGGAAGTACGTCTGACTGCGACGCCGTAATGGAACAAATTCGCTCTGCGGCGAACTGATGGATCAGGCGGTGCTCTCAGGCCGGTGGGGTCTCGCAACAAGAAGTCATGGTATTGCTGTGATGATTTTCACTGGAACGTACGGCATCCGGACAGCGACGTCATGGGCAGAGCTGGCGGCGGTCAACTCGGTCGGGTCACAGTTCGTCCGTTTTCCAAACACGGGGCATGGGGCAACGTTGTTCTCACAATGCGCCAGAGACGTCGCTGCAGCCTTTTTCGATCAACCGGGCGAACCAGTGAATTCTGGCTGCACAGAAGACCTCGTTCCAACATTCCTTGTGCCAGAGGATCCAATCCAATGACACTGTTACGGGTGCGAAATGCGTCCTTCTTGGTCGCCACTTCGCGTACAATTTTCAGTTAAATCGCTAGGTATAGGAGGAAATCATGCGAATTCTAGTTACGGGCCTGGTTGCTGGCTCGTTGTTCGTCGGATCAGCGATTCCTGGTGCTGCGATGTCCGACAAGGAAAAGGCGGCCTTGGCCGCGGCTGCGATCCTTGGCATTGCGGCCCTCGCGCATCACGAAAATCATTATCAGGAAGGATACAGACCTCAAGGACACCACGAGACGGCGATGTTCGAGGCGGGATACCGGGACGGTTTGCACAATGAGCAGTTCGATACGGGCTACGGCACCCGCGCTTACAGCGAAGGCTACGCGGCCGGACATAAAGAGCGTGAGAACAACCTCGCGCACAAGCGAAACAAAGTCCGCGAAGTCAGAGTGCCCGCTGCCGCGATTGCAGGCTGCAGAGACGAGGTTTCATCCAGCTTTGGTGTCAGAGCGCGGGACGTTCACATCATCAAGGCCGGCCAGGAAGGGTCCGACAACTACTATATCGAGATGGCCTCGGGCCACCGTCACGTAATTTGCGGGACGAACTCTCGTGGTCAGGTCTTCAATCTGCGCAACGGTAGATTGTAGCCAACCAAGCAGGCAAATCAGGTGTGACGCGGATGTGATGGTCTGCGCCACACTTGCGTGGGTTGATCCGGCAGTTTTGGCCGTTCAGGGAGGGAGACTTCTTAATGAAGAAACATATGATGCCACCTGCACTTGGCTTTCTGGCGACGCCCGCCTTTGCTCAGGTGCCGCCCGAAGCGCTGGGCACCGGTATGGGGCTCGTTTCAGGGCTCTTGATTGCTGTGGTGGTCGGCGCGGTCGTCGGCTGGGTGTCGACCCTGATTGTCAAGGGGTCCGGCTCTGGACTGGGCCGTGACATCCTGATCGGGATCGGCGGCTCGCTGGTTACCAGCTACCTGTTCCCGGCCATCGGCCTCAATATCGGGTCTTGTCAGAGGAAACCGGCTTGAGGCGGGTAGGGCTGTTTTGTAGCGTCGCCCTATGACCATAAGATCGCGGTTTCACTATTTAAAAACCAGCCCAGAAATCATCCGCTTGGCTGTGATGCTGTAGGTCCGTTTCCCGCTTTCGTTGCGAAATGTCGAAGATCTGCTTCACGAGCACGGGATCGATGTCAGCCACGAAACCGTGCGGTTTTGGTGGCACAGGTTTGGCCCGATGTTTGCCGCCGAGATCCGGAAGCGGCGGATAGAAGGCATGCGTTCGAGCCGCTGGCGCTGGCACCTCGACGAGATGTTCGTGAAGATCAATGGCGAACGCCATTACCTATGGCGAGCTGTGGATCACGAAGGCGAAGTACTGGAAAGCTTCGTTACGAAGAGGCGTGACAAGAAGGCCGCGCTGAAATTTCTAAAGAAAGCAATGCGCAAGCATGGACGCCCGGAAGTCATCGTGACCGACAGGCTCAGATCCTATGGTGCTGCACTGAAGGAAGTTGGCGCTGGCCATCGCCAGGAAACGGGGCGCTGGTTGAATAACCGCGCTGAGTATTCTAACCTGCCGTTCCGACGACGAGAACGAGCTATGCTGCGCTTCCGGCAGATGTGAAGTTTGCAGAAATTCGTATCCGTCCACGCCTCGGTCTACAACCTGTTCAATTCGGAGCGAAGCCTCTACCCCAGACTAAATTTCAAGCTGAACCGCGCCGCTGCTCTCACTGAGTGGCGCAATCTCTGCGCGGCATAAGGGACAGCAATCCTGCCCTTGCCGAGACTGGTTAGAATCTGTCTGACAGCACCGTCTGGGTCGGTGGGAGAATTATCGTTAGGTTTCGCCGGGTTGGTACGTGAAATGGCGCCGGCGAGGATGAACCTGACGCTACTCGAATGTATTGATGGGTGATGTTTTTGAGAAACACAGCGAACAGAGCGCAGATTTACTTAATACGCCGCACATACGACGGCGCTCAATTACACAACCCCGCTATTTTAGCATCTAAAGTAGAGAGCTAGTAGGACAGTCCTCACAACTCCGGCTGCTCAAAAACATAAAGCCGCGATTTCTTGGCATCGTCTGTCAGAATATAGAGAAGCCCTCTCGTCTCATCGAGAGCGATCCCTTCGGGATGTTTAACTTCTTTTTGTTTTCCATCTACTGTGAACGTCAAACTGATAGACTTTACTGACTTGGATTCTGGATTGTAGACGAAGATCTGACGGCCTTTGTCACTCACAATCCAGAGAGAACGTGAGTACCGGGACCATGCCAGGCCACTCAAATCCAGTTCATCATCATCTACACGCTCGGAGATAAAACCTGCATCGCGGGCTAAAGGAATGATCTCAATAATTTCGTCTAGCTCTGGCGATAACACCATCAACAACCTTGGTTCTCCCTCAATGCCAACGAAGACCCGCCCGGAATCCGGGTCAACGGCGATGCCTTCGGGTCCCTTGTTCAAAGGGTTGCCGACGAGTAATTCAGCGGCGGTCGGGAAACCTTTAAGAGATGCGAGAGGTATTTTAGTCAGTTGAATGGGGTCAGTTGGGTGAACGACTAGGATTGATCGGTCAGTTTCTTGAAGCACCAAAACAGACCCATCTTTTCGAGATGCAACACCCTCCAAATCTGATCCTGCCAATGCTGGCAATTTGAAAGAGTTTGCTAATACCCCGTCGACTCCGAGTAGGTGCAGTTTAGGTTCGGCATCACTTACAGACCACAAGAAGCCTTCAGCGTTAGACATTGCCAAACCAGAAGGCTCTGAAAATCCCTCTGATTTGTCTGCCACCTTGAATTTATCGACCAGAACCAAACCAGCACTTTCGGCGCAGGCAAAATCGGTCCAAGGCATGAAGGCTGCCGCAACCAAGCTGGCCGCAAAAGCGAGTCGTCTAAGTTTGCAGAAACACCATGAAATTTGAGCTTTTGACGAAAACACTCTGTTTTCTGTCATTGAATTCTCTCGCGCTTGGACCACATCCCTGTGTCAGCGTTCGTATCACAGTCCGGATGCGATGTCCGAAGAATGCACTGTAATCTCTTTACCTGATCCCGCCTGTTGCGATTGAATTGAATGGGGCATGACGTGCCTTTGGTGAAGTGTAAGCCTTTGGCGCATGCAGGAAGGAAAACAAGTTGAATACGACCCTCACATTTGTGACCGTGTTGTTGATGCTGCTGTTGCCGGGTACTGCGGTGTCACAAGTCGACCCTGCGACGATGCTGGCCGGGGCTTCGGGATCGGAAATTGTTATCGAACGACGTTGGATACAGTTTCGGGGCAAACAGGAACTGTATTTTTTTACTCTCGACGTCATCGTAACGGTCATATTGACTGGACTGATCGTCTATCACCCTGTGAGGCGGAGAGCCCGCAGAAGTGTCAGCGACATCGTCATGCCGCGACTGTTCTTCCTGTACGCGCTTGTCGGTATGGCGGTTGGGTTTCTGGTCGTACAGCACGGATCAATGATCGGTTTTGTCATATTTGGAATCGGAGCCCTGTTGAGGTTCCGATCAAATATGGATGACCCGGTCGACACGGTGGAAATGATTATAGTGACCGTGCTTGGGCTCGCAGTAGGGTTGGGCTTGCCCTTGATGGCCACACTGGTGGCGGTTGTATGTTGGTGTTTCATTTGGCTCGGTGGGCGAAACAAGGGTGTTGAAATTTCGCTCAAGGCTTCAAACGAAGAGCACTCATTGAAAGTCAGCGGGGAAATTGAAGCTATGGCCGCAGACGCTGGCTGGAATTTGGTCAGAAAACACCACGTACCCGGAAAATCTCGCGTTTCTTTGCTTTTCATTACCTCGGGTGGATTGTCGGAAGCTCGGATCGAAGAGATGATAAACGATCTGGTCCCCGAAAAAGTTGAGCTGAAACTCAACCTCTAATCATTTCACAAGGTCCAATCGTTTCAACACCGCATTCGGGGATCTGATCTCTTTCGGGAGCGACTTGAAGTTTACCGACCTTTCGAAATCAGGCCCTCGATATACCGCTATCCCAAACTCTCCGTTCGGCTGGAACGTAACATGAGTGAAGCTGTGAGGTGATCTGGCGCTATCGCCAATAAGCCGCCGCGTGCCACCCCCCAAACAAGCTTGGGAAACATAGGCCACACCGTCTTTCCAGCCTGGGAAGAAGGCATGATGGTGGCCTGACAGATGCAGAACGACACCGCTTTCCAGATAGACTTTTTCAAGTGTTGGGTCACCAATGATTTCGCGTTCTCGCTGGATCGCGAAGGGCCAAAGTGGGAGGTGACTGAAAGTGACAACCGGATTTCCATTTGCACCCAGTTCCACAAGTCGGTCCTGCTGATCACCGGATAGCGGCCCTAAGGTCGTAGCATCCAAAGATGCAAACGTTACGCCCTGCATCTCAAACGCGTAGAAGAAAGGATAGTCATCTGAAACCAGGAAATCGACATCTGGCTTTCTTGGTGTCCATTCCTTCGCATAAATTCTTCTTTCACGCTCAAACGCGCGATAGGCAGATGCGTCGTGGTTTCCGGGCGTGACAGCAAATGGAATTCCGGCACCCGCTATCGGATCTGATACGGCCTCGTGAAACGCCTTCCACATCTCCCTGACCTGTTTGTCTGACAAGTTGGGAATGCGCTGTCCCGCGACCATGTCGCCCGTCGAAATCACCAGATCGGGATCAATCTCAATTATCCGCTCAATCGCTTTGTCGACGCGGGGATCGTATTTTACCGAGCCATAGCTTCCGTTTAGATCCGATATGACGATTACATCCAACGCCGCCGCTTTACAGGCGAACATAGCGGTCCAAATGAACGCCGCAATAGGGGCAGAACGCTTACGGGTCATTACAGTCTAATGCCGCCACCTCGGTGTCGTTTCGCAAAAAGAATGCGACAGGGTTCAAGTCGAACATCAAATCACCACTAGAACAATTGTTCTGTAGGATGGACGTTGCCAACGCGGTGTTTTTCACAACTTGGGCAATCTGCCTATCTGACAACCCAAGACTCTGCGACAACCAGTCATAAATAGCACCTTGCGTTTGAAGGTCACTGTTCAACGCAACCAAGCGACGGTACGTGCTTGGAGAGAAGTGCCGGATCTTCTCGAGCATTTGAGTAGATTTTGCGAAGTTGGCATACTCAACCCGCCCACCAGCATCGTTGTCGTTTAGATTGCTGCGGCGGATCAATATTGCGTTGGCCGGAACATCTCCATCGTTTGGTTGATGGTGCTTGGCTTTCTTATGCCTCAGTTCTCCGTCTTCGACCCAGTACCAGTAGGGCGTGAAATCAATGTTTCCAACACGGTCCTGCTGGCTGAAGATGAAGTCGAGCAGAAGGTGCTGCCAGACGAATGCTAACCGGTCTCCACATGGACAGAATGGCTGTCCCTTAATCGGCGCAGAGACCCCGCCACTCGGCAAGTGCGGCGGCCCGGTCCGACTTGAAG
>NZ_JBXWRZ010000033.1:0-4578 GCF_059613165.1 Ruegeria sp. BHSB172 | reverse complement strand
CCGCCACCCACCATCAGATTGTCCCATTCTTCCTGCTCGAAGAAGGTGAATTTCGATTTGTAGTCACCCGGCGCGCGGGTGTTGATGTTCAGCGTCGTCACCACCGAGGTCCACGGGTTCACGTCCGACGGCAGCAGGTTCGGGCGACCTGCCAGAATGTTCACGATCGAGGATTTCCCGGCCTTGACCTGACCCACGAAGGTGACGCTGGCAGTGAAGTTCTCGAGCCGGGTCCGAAGCGTGGACAGGCGCGCGGTCGAGCGCGCATCGGCCACCTCTGTCAGCTGGTCGATCTGGGTCGTCAGCGCGGACATGGCCTCGGTCATCGGTGCCAATGCCTCGTTTCCTACGGACAGAAGGTGGTCGTTTCGGGCCATTTTCAGCCTCCGGTTCCTGTTGCGGCGACGTCGGGTTGTGGGCGGGCGGCTACCGAGTCGCCGAAATTGTCGATGCGGGCGATGATTTCCAGCGCATTGCCGAGAATCTCTGCCTCGGTGCTGGGCGAGACTGACTTCAGGCTTTCGGCATCGGCCAGAATCTCGATGGACCTGAAGCGGTTCCCGTTCTCCAACCGCGCGACGCGGCGGCCGCTCGGAAACCCGCGCGCGCCTTCTGTGGGAAGCGGCATGCGGGCGTTGGCCAGCAGGTATTCGTCGCCCGCCTGGGTCTGCAGGGCGATGCCGAATCCGGTGTTCGGAAAGCGCCGGTTCAGAGTTCTGAGTTCGCCGGCAAAATTCTGTCGGGCAAGAAAGACGGCGTCTTCCTCGGTGGCGTATGAGCTCATGTGTTTGGTCACGGCTGAGACCCTTGTTCTGGAGTTGCGAGACACACTGGTAAATTGCCGGGCGGCGAAAAGACTCATTAACTCCTTGCTGAACAGAATTACCTTCAAGGCGGTCTTTGTTGGGCGCGATTGCGTTCTTTTAGCGCCTGAAATGTGGCGCAATTGTGGGTGGCCTCTGGTAAGGTGTTGCAACTTAAAGAAGAATTGCGAAATTGGCCGAGACGCCCAGGCACGGCCGAACCGGAAGATGGCCAGAGGGTCTGAGCGGGAACGCGCGCAGGGCCCGGCAGCAAGCTAAGGTTCCGAGAAGTTTTCAACTTTTGGATTCACCCGGAAGGCCTTCGTCGCCACGGCAATGCTCGCCCCGACGTAAACGCAGGCGCGGGCATTTGTTGGGTGGCGAGAGAGCGCCTGACATGCCTTTGTCTTGCGGCACAACGTATGGAGGTTCTTGCGATACGGTCACGATCCCGCGCACAATGGCCAAAATCTGGCCCTGCCTGACGCGCAGGTTTCCCGGCCGCGGGCCAAGCTCGGCGCGATGCGAAAAATTCCCTCTCGCACTTGCCGGGAAGCTTTGTTATCAGCCCAACAAGCCCGGCACGGCAGGTGCTGGCATGCGGGTGTGGCGAAATTGGTAGACGCACCAGATTTAGGTTCTGGCGCCGCAAGGCGTGGGGGTTCAAGTCCCTCCACCCGCACCATACTATCCCTTTGAAATCAAAGAAAAGCCTTGCAAACAAGGCCGTGTGACCGTTTGAAGGTCACAACTTTGGTTACGATGGGTGTTCCGATGGCGGGCAAGATTCGTCAACTGGATGCAGAAGCCGGGAATATAGGCTGGCGAGGTGCCTCGCCTTCCGTTATTGCGCATCAAGCTGGATCGGTCGGTATCTTGCGCCGCTTTCGATTGCGGGCCTCAAAGCCGATCACCACGTCCATGAGCTCGGAGGTGATCTCAGCCTGCCGAAGCGTTCGGGTATCCGCCTTCAGCTCTTCGAGCCGATCGCCGATGGATTGTTCGGCCCGGTGCATAGCCGCCAGGCGGGTCGCGTTTTCAGTCACCAAAGCTTCTGCCGAGGCGCGAAATACGCCTGAAAAAATGTGGCTGCGGATCAGGGCGGCAAACAAATCGTCCGGTGGCATGGTGTAGGTCGGCAGGCTGCGGGATTGCCATGGCCGTTTCATCAATTGGTCAATCATCTCGGTGGAAAACGGCATGAAATGCTCGACTATGGGATCTTGCTGCCCATGGTCACTGCGCCGTGTATAGGCCAGTTTCACGGCAAGGCCGTCCGCTTCGCCATGTCGCATGATGTGGTCGAATCGCTCGACGATGGCGCTGGCAAGCCGCCCGATTCCGTCAGTTGAAGCTGGTGTCAGCATGACATCGTCGGCCCGAATGCCCCAGCCATTCAGGGCGTCGTTCATCTGGGCGCCAATGCACAAGATATAAGGTGCGGCTTGAGTATCCCCCCCAAGGGCGAGATGCCTGGCCAGCTCCGCAGCCACCCTTTCGTTGTAGGCACCACACAAACCATGGTCAGATCCGAAAACGACGATGGCCATGTTCTGCTGGGGCGGCGATGTCAGATCCATGCGACCCGTGCGGTGCAACAGGGCAGCGATTCCGTCAAGGACGGTTCGGTGGTAGGCGTCGATGGATTTTGCGGCCTGCTCATAAGGCGCCGAGTTCAAAACCGACAACGTCTTCATGATATGGACGATGCTGCGAATGTTGCTCAGCGTTTCGGTCCTATGAAGCAGGGTTTCAAGAGTCTGCGGCATCCGAAGACCCCTTTGATGTACAGGCTTGCCTGGCCAGATTCAGCAACGCGGCTCGGTCGGCCTCGTTCAGCGGTTGGTCGATGGCGATGCGTTTCGACAGATCGTGCGGCGATTGCCGCAGGAACAGCCTCAGCCGGTCCATCTCGGCAAATGCCTCCGGGTCGGTCAGATGATCGTACACGCCCTCCAGTGCCGCCAAAAGAACTGCAACCTGCTCCAACGCCGAAACCGGGTCGCGTTCGGGTTGTCTGAGGGCCCTGCGGACAGCCGCGCCTCGCGCCAGCCGGGCGCGCGTGGCGTCGTCAAGCCGCGTTCCGAAACGGACGAAATCTTCGAGCTCTTCGAACTGGGACAGCGTGACCCGCAGATTTCCGGCCACGTCGCGAAAGGCGGCAGACTGTGCCTTGCCGCCAACACGGGACACTGAAATACCCAGATCGACGGCCGGAAACTGATTCTTGCGGACCTGGCGTGGCGACAAGTAAATCTGGCCATCGGTGATCGAAATCAGGTTGGTCGGAATGTAGGCCGACAGGTTTTCGGCCTGCGTTTCAACGACCGGCAGAACCGTGATCGACCCGCCCCCCGCTGTGTCGGCAAAGTTGCCTGCGCGTTCCAGCAGACGGGCATGCAAATAGAAAATGTCGCCGGGAAAGGCTTCGCGGCCTGGCGGCCTGCGCAACAAAAGTGAAAGCTCGCGATAGGCGCGGGCATGATGGGTCAGGTCATCCATCACGATCAGCACATCATGCCCTTGCTCCGAGAAATGTTGCGCCATGGTCATGGCGGTGTACGGGGCCACATAAGCAAGTCCGGGAGGATCTTCGTCTCCGGCGGCAATGATGATCGTGTGCGCCATCGAGCCACCATCTTTCAGCGCACCGATGACCTTGGCCACCGCATCCCCGCGTTGTCCAATCGCGCAGTAGACGCAGAGCACCCCGTGTTGTTTCTGGTTCAGGATCGTGTCGATGGCGATCGAGGTCTTGCCGGTCTGGCGATCCCCGATGATAAGTTGGCGCTGCCCCAGGCCAATCGGGACGGCGGCGTCGATCACCTTGAGGCCCGTTGCCAAAGGCCGCCGGACCGCCTCGCGGTCAAGAATTGACGGAGCATCCGCTTCGACGGGCAATCTGAAATCGGAATCGACCGGCGGGCCATCGTCCAGCGGGGCACCCAACGCATCCACCACCCGACCCAGAAGCGCGGAACCCACTGGAACCGTCAGCACGCTGCGGGTGCGGCGCACGGCCTCACCGACCGAGACCTTGTCCGAACCACCGAACAGAACCACCCCGAGGCGGTCTGTTTCCAGGTCCAGAACAATTCCCATTGCGCCCGAGGAGAACTGCAAAAGCTCATTGGCCAGCGCGTGGCTCATGCCGCGGACAACGGAAATGCCGTCTCCGACTTCGACGACCTGACCGATCTCGCTAACGACGGGCCGAGGCGATACCGTTTGCAGGGTCGCCACAAGCTGGTCGGCCAGCGAAACGGTCGGCTCGGAAGCCGGGAAAGCCGGGGGCGTCTGGGTCATTGTGCAGCCTTGCCCGCCTGCGTCTGGCGTAGTCCCTCGACCATAATCGTCTCCAGTTCACCTAGATAACTGTCGAGTGTCCATTCGATGCTGGTCGCTCCAACCTTGAGGACCAGCCCGAAGGGTTGGGTGGAGTCGACCTCAAAAATACACTTGGTTTCCGGCGCCAGTTTCTGAAGGTCGTCGGACACTTTCCGTCTCAAACCTTCGGGCAGCGCTGAATGAGTCGTCACGGTGACCGGCCTGTCGTCTGCGATCATCTTCCGTATCTCGTCGGCTATGGGCTGCAACTTTTTCACCGCGTGGGCCGCAATTCGTTCTTCCAAAGTCTCGTCCGCAAGATCCGACAGCGCCTTTCGCGTCAGATGAACCAGAACCCGGGCACCGGTTTCGCTGAGTTGACGGAGGAACTTTTGCTTCTCGACCGCCAGATGTCTTTCGAAATCACGCCGCTCTTGATCGATCCGAT
>NZ_JBXWRZ010000032.1:0-32162 GCF_059613165.1 Ruegeria sp. BHSB172 | reverse complement strand
CCTCCATCAAACGATGGGCTTCCGACATTCGATCCGAGATCTCCTTTTCGCGGGCGTCGATGCCATCAAGGATTGGACGATAGAGAAACCGTTTGAGCAACCACAGCAGAACCAGGAAATTGGCGATCTGCGCCGCAACGGTCAGCCAATCGACAGACATGCTCTATTGACCCGATGTCCGAACCAGTTCCAGAGCGGTGTCCCAGAACGGGTTGGCGAAAATCAGGATCATCGCGACGACGAAACAGTAGATCGCGGTGGATTCGATCATGGCCAGACTGACGAAAAGTGTGCGCGACAGGGTGGGGGCGGCATCGGGCTGCTGGGCGATCGCCGCCAGAGCCTGGGCTGCCGCACGGCCTTCGCCCAATGCTGGACCGATGGCGCCGAATGAAACCGTCAGTCCCGCCGTAAAGATCGAAACCGCGGCGATGATTGCTAGGTCGGTCATGTCTGTTCCTTTTCGTTTTGCGTCTCATCGGAATCCGAAATCGCAGCCGAGATGTAGACGGTGGCCAGAATTGCGAAGATGTAGGCTTGGATCAGCCCGGTCAGCAGGCCCAGCAGATCCATCAATACGGGAAAGAAGAACGGCGCCACGCTCAGTAGGATCACGGCGATCACCGCGCCGCTCATGATGTTGCCATAGAGGCGGATCGCCAATGACACCCCATGCGAGATCTCTCCGATGATATTGAAGGGCAGCATGATGGGCGATGGCTCGAGATATGTCTTCAGATAGCCACGCAGACCGCGCCTTGAAATTCCGAACATGGGCACGGCGATCAGCACCGACAGCGCCAGCGCCGTGGTCGTGGACAACGAAGCGGTAGGGGCGTCAAAGCCCGGAACGACTTCGAACAGGTTGCACGTGGCAATGAACAGAAACAGGGTGCTGACGAAATAGATCAGGCTGCCGGGCGGGCGCCGGGTGATTTCCTGTATCTGATGCTGAATGCCCTGGATGATCACCTCGAGCGTCGTGCGCCAGCGATTGGGTGGCGTGTCTGGTCGGAGGTTTCGTGTGACCACGACCGACAGGCCCGTCAACAACCCCATGACGATCCACGTGTTGAAGATGGTGGCATTGATCGGGATGCCCCAGACAGTGAAAACAATGATCGAGTCCGGTGTCAGCTCCATCAGGGCGCTCCGTTTGCCGGGCGTGCCAGTGTAATCGCCGTCACTCGTGCAAGCATAAAGGCCAAGGCAAAGCCGGCGAGGGGTGCCGGCCCGGCCTGCGCGGCCAGCCAGCCGAACCCCAGGACCGTCGCGATCCGAAGTGCCGAACTGATCAGCAGCAGGCCGGTCGTTCGCGCCGCACGCAGCGCCAAGCGAACACTCATCGCCAAACCTGCGAAGTACAAGACCCCGACAGCGGCTCCTGATGCGAAGCCAGTCAGAAAACTGACCCAGTTCCAATCGATCATTTCTCACTTCCTTCCTTGTTCACCCAGGCCCATGCGATCATTCCACCTATTGCCACCCCTCCCAGGATCAGCGCCAGGGTCCACGAGAAATCCTGTGGAGCGATCCGATCCAGCCACAACCCCAGCAATGCGCCCCCGACAGTTGGAACCGCGATCGACCAACCGATCATTCCGAAGGTTCCAATCCCGCGCAACGGGCTGGGTCCGGGGTTGTCGCGCGCGGCCTTCATGCGTTCGGCCCGGCGGGAAATCTCTTCGGCGGATCTGTCGGTCTTCTGGGTCATGGCGCGTTCTTTCTGAATTCGGCGAAGCGACGGACCAGATTGGCCTCAAGCCCCGACAACGCCGAGCGCGCGACGCGTTCGTCCTCGTCCATGTGCAGAAACGTTGCCTTGATCGTGGCGCGCAGACTGTCCAGATCGTCCCCTTTCACGCCGCGCCTGATCGCCAGGCTGACATCATGGCCCTTCTTGACCAATACACCCTCGTCGATCCCAAAAAAACACTCAGCGCCTTCAGGGGTTTTCAGGGTCAGAACCGATGGTACCAACGCTGTGACGAAATCGACATGGTTGGGAAGCAGGCCAAAGCCGCCATTGGGCGCGACGGCGGTCAAGGCGGTGGCTTTGCCGTCGAACAGTGTTCGGGTCGGGAGCCTCAGTGTCACATGCATGTCGCGTGCCATCGTCATGCGGCCTGCTCCTTCACTTCGTCCAGCGCACCAATCATGTAGTAGGCGCTTTCCGGCAGATCGAACCGATCCTGGTTCAGGATCGCCTCGCACCCGTCCAGCGTCTGGTCGATCGTCACGCGCCGACCCTGGGTGCCTGTAAATGCATGGGTGGTAAAGAACGGCTGGGTCAGAAACCGCTCCAGTCTGCGGGCGCGGGCGACTGTGGTTCGATCCGCTGCAGACAGTTCCTCAAGTCCCAGCATCGCGATGATGTCGCGCAGTTCCTCGTACTCGGCCAGCGTCCTGCGCACGGCGCGCGCAACATCATAGTGGCGCTGGCCCACGACCGATGCAGACAACATGACCGAGGTTGAGGCCAGCGGATCCACCGCCGGATACAGCCCCTCGCTGGCGCGTTTTCGCGACAGCACGACCGAGGCGGAGAGGTGCGAAAAGATGTGCGCTGCGGCCGGGTCGGTAAAGTCGTCGGCCGGCACATAAACCGCCTGAATCGAGGTGATCGCCCCACGTCTGGTCGAGGCGATACGCTCTTGCAGTGCCGCCAGTTCAGTAGCAAGCGTCGGCTGGTAGCCCACGCTGGACGGCATCCGGCCCAACATGCCCGAAACCTCTGATCCGGCCTGCACGAAACGAAAGATATTGTCGATCAGCAGCAGAACGTCCCTGTGCGCGTCGTCGCGGAAATACTCGGCCATCGTCAAGGCGGTGTTGCCGACAAGAAACCGCACGCCGGGGGCTTCGTTCATCTGGCCGAACAGCATCACGGTTTTGTCCCGCACGCCGGCAGCGCCCATTTCCCGGTAAAGTTCTTCGGCTTCTCGCGAGCGTTCGCCGATTCCGCAGAATAGGCTGACGCCCTCGTGGCTTTGGACCGTGTTGTTGATCAATTCGGTGATCAGTACCGTTTTTCCGACACCGGCACCCCCGAATAGGCCGGTCTTGCCGCCCCGCTCGATCGGGGACAGCAGGTCGATCACCTTGATGCCCGTTTCCAGGACTTCGGCCCGAACGGTGCGATCCGCTAGAGCAGGCGGCGGGCGGTGAACGGGTCGGGTCAAGTCGGTCGCCGGTTCCGGCAACCCGTCCAGCGGTCGGCCGAATACATCCAACATTCTACCCAGAACCGCATCCCCCACCGGCACTGTAATCGGTGCGCCGGTTGCGCGCACCGGCATACCCAGCCCCAGCCCGTGAACCGGGGCCAAGGCAATTGTCCGCACCACGCCGCCTTCTGCCAGCGACTCCACTTCCAGCGGGATCCTTCCGGCGTAAAGCAATTCCTTGACGCGGGGTATGGGGTCTGGAAATGCCGCCTCGACCACACCGCCACGGATTGCGACAATTTGGCCGGTGGCACGGTTTTGAAGATCGGCGGATTGGGTCATGGTAGTTCCTTGGAAACGATCCGGGTCCCGGCCCTGCCGGCCAGAAGCGCTAGCGCATCTTCTAGCCGTCCGATCGCGCTGAGATCGCCGGATTGGGCAAAATCCGCGCCGCTGCCAGCTTGGGCCCCATGGAACCGGCGGGGGCATCCAATGCGCGCGCCTCGTCGGGCGTCAGTCTTGGAACCGGCCTGGCCGCGTCGGTTCCGAAATCATGATAGACCGCGTCGACATCCGTCAGCAACAACAATGCGTCCGCCCGCAATTGACGCGCCAGCAGGGCGCTGGCCGCATCCTTGTCGATCACCGCTTCGATTCCGATCAGGCTGCTGTCATCCTTGCGGATGACGAGTATGCCGCCGCCGCCTGCGCAGATCGTGATCACGCCCTGGTCCAACAACAGGTTCAGAACCCGAAAATCTGGAATCTCGACTGGGCGGGGCGATGGTATGACGCGCCGCCATTTGTCCCCGTCCTGCGCTATGGTCCAACAAGCTGCGCGGGCGCGCGCCTGGGCTTCGGCGCGGTCATAGACTGGGCCGACGAACTTGGTCGGTTTGCGAAAAGCCGGATCGTTGCGGTCGACCAGAACCTGGGTCAGAAGGGTCGCCACCGGGTGCACATGGGCCAGCGCGTTTTCCAGCTCCTGTTCGATCATGTAGCCGATCATGCCTTCGGTTTCGGCCCCCAAAACGTCCAGAGGGAATGCGCCATCCGGTCCGCTGGCTGCCCCTTGAAGCGCCAGCAACCCAACTTGCGGGCCGTTGCCATGCGTGATCACCAGCCGATGCCCGGCCCCGACGATGTCCGCCAGCGCCTTGGCCGCCCGACGCACGTTGGCGCGCTGAACCTCCGCGGTCAGCGGCTGGCCCCTCCGCAACAGCGCGTTCCCGCCCAAGGCCGCGCCAACCAGCATCTCAGGCCCCCAGAGTGGCGACCAGAACGGCCTTGATGGAGTGCAGCCGGTTTTCGGCCTGGTCGAAAACGATCGAGGCCAGGTCTTCGAACACCTCCTCGGTTACTTCCATCGCGTCCAGCCTGAATTTGCTGTGGATTTCTGCACCGACCGAGGATTCGGCACTGTGAAAAGTCGGCAGACAGTGCACGAAACGCGCTTGCGGATTTCGGGTCTTGTGGCCATGAGGGCGACGTTCACCTGGTACGGGTGCAGCAGTTTCATACGCTGTGACCAAACCTCATCCGACTCGCCCATGGACACCCATACATCGGTGTAGACGAAATCGACGTCCCGGACGGCCACCGCGTGCTGCTCCGAAAAGCGCGCCGCCGCCGCGCGGGCGGTGGGCGGGGCGTCTGAAACCTTCCGCGCCGATCTGCCCCGCCTCGACGAGGCCGCCGCGCTGGCTGAGGCCGTCCGCGCCCGCCATGACCGGCTGGGTGTGCTGATCAACAATGCTGGTGTCTACAAGACACCGCAGCCGCTGACGCCCAAGGAGCTGGACGTGCGTTTCGTGGTCAACACGCTGGCGCCCCATTTTCTGACCCGGGGCATCTTGCCGATCATCCCGGCCGGGGGCCGTGTGGTGAACCTATCATCGGCCGCGCAGGCGCCGGTGGACGTAGGGGCGATGCACGGCAAGCGGCCGCTTTCGGACATGGAGGCCTATGCACAAAGCAAGCTGGTCTTCACCATCTGGTCGCAGGAGATGGCACGGGCGCATCCGCAGCGGCCGGTTTTCGTTGCGGTCAATCCCGGTTCGCTGCTGGCGTCGAAAATGGTGCGCGAAGGCTTTGGCGTGGTCGGCAACGACCTGGCCATCGGCGCCGACACCCTGCGCCGCGCGGCGCTGTCGGACGAATTCGCCGAGGCTTCGGGGCGTTTTTTCGACAATGACAGCGGCCGTTTTGTCTCCCCGCACCCGGCGGCGGCCAACCCCGACCATGCGGCACAGGTCATGAACGCCATCGCGGCGTTGACCGGCGACGGGGCACAGAACGGCAATCCGACCCGCGGCTCACGAAAGCCAGCCCGTGGAAGCCTGCCAGCGCCGGGTCATCGCCCGAAAAGAAGCGGCCAACGCGTCACGATCCCCGGGTCGCGTGCTTTGGCGACCCCTCTTGGCAGTATCCTGCGGGTGCGCCTGCCGGCAATGGAAAGAGCGGATATCACCGCCGAAGCCGCGTCGAGCCCAAGATGCATTGCGTGAAACTGATGGGCCAAAGCCTCATGGAAAGGGGCTTCGACGGGCAGGTCGCGGACATCCAGGTCCGCGTCGCCGTGCTCAACCGCTACACCGCGCTTGGCACTGCGGTCATACGGGCCATGGTGTAAATCTGTTCGGGGAAAGCGGAAGTCTACCCTTCACCCGGTTTTAGCGACAAAGCGCATACACCTCGGAAAGGCTGCCAAGTTGTCCGAAAAGGTGGGACAACTTCAGTCCAAAGGCCGGTCGTTCACCAACAATCCAATTGGATCATCCCGAGGGGCGGTGTTCAGTGTTGACATTCTTGCGGCTCAAGAAACAATTTGCGCTCGCTAACTGGACGGGCGGGGTCACATCAAATGTATCTGGGTCTGGATCTGGGGACATCGGGTCTCAGGGGCATTCTTGTGGACGGGGCCGGGCAGGTTGTTGCGGAAGCCGAGGCCGGGGTTGCCACATCCACCCCGAATCCGGGCTGGTCCGAACAAAACCCGCAGGACTGGATCAAGGCCTGCAGGACCGTCATGGGCCGGCTTCGGGACGCCGACGGGCGGTCTTGGGGCGCCGTACGGGCGATCGGGTTGAGCGGGCATATGCACGGCGCGACGCTGCTGGACCGGGACGGTGCAGTGCTGCGGCCATGCATCCTGTGGAACGACACCCGGTCGGCGCAAGAGGCCCAGGCGCTGGACGAAAGCCCTGGGATGCGCCAGACCACGGGCAATATCGTGTTTCCCGGTTTTACAGCGCCCAAACTCGAATGGGTCCGCACCCATGAACCCGACCTGTTTGCCCGTACGGCCATGGTGTTGCTGCCGAAGGATTATCTGCGGTTCTGGCTGACTGGAGATTATGTCAGTGACCTGTCCGACAGTGCGGGAACGTCCTGGCTGAACGTCGGCGCGCGGGACTGGTCGGACTTGGCGCTCGAGCTGGGCCACATGCGGTCCGACCAGATGCCCCGTCTGGTCGAAGGCACCGAACCCGGCGGCGAGCTGCGGCAGGATCTGTGCTGCGAATTCGGGCTGTCTGGCCCGGTCGTCGTCGCCGGAGGTGCAGGCGACAATGCAGCCGCAGCCTGCGGGATCGGCAGCATCGACGAAGGGTCCGGGTTTCTGTCTCTTGGCACTTCGGGTGTGCTTCTGATGGCCCGGAACAGCTATGCACCGGCGCCTGAGACGGCGGTTCATTGTTTTTGCCACGCGGTCCCCCGGCGTTGGATACAGATGGGCGTCATTCTTTCTGCGACCAACAGCTTGAACTGGCTGTCAAGCAATCTGGGTCAACCGGTCGAGGTGCTGGCCGGGGCGCTGGCTGCTGAGCCTTGTGGGCCGTCACCGGTGACTTTTCTGCCCTATCTCTCTGGCGAGCGGACCCCGCACAATGACAGCGCCATCCGCGGGGCTTTTTTGGGCCTCGACATCGCAACCGGGTCGACGGATCTGGTGCAGGCCGTGATGGAGGGGGTCGGTTTTGCGATGCGCGATTGTCTAGAGGCACTGAGGGCCACGGGCACCGAGCCGGCGCAATTGGTTGTCGTGGGTGGTGGGGCGCGATCCCGCTTTTGGCTGCAGACGATCTCAACCTCGTTGAACGTGCCGCTGGCCCTGCCTGAAGGCAGCGCGTTTGGCGCAGCACTGGGTGCGGCGCGGTTGGCCATGTGCGCTGCCGGGGACGCAACACCCGAAACGGTGATGACACCGCCAAAGATCGACGCCGTCATCGAACCGCAGAGCGGTTTGACCGAAGCCTATGACAGCGCCTATCGACGATACAGAGCGTATTACAAGGCGCTGGCGCCATTGGCCGGATGATGAACAAAAATCGGAAGGGCTTGGCTGAAATTCCGGTTGTCCACCTGCAGGATGGGAGCATGCGGGTGTCAATGCTGGGCCATGGCGCGATCACGCAGGGGTGGTGGTACAAGGATCAACCGCTGATCCTTGGCTATGACGACCCGTCCCAATATCTGGACGACCCGTTCTATCTGGGCGCGATTGTTGGGCGGGTCGCCAACCGGATTGGCGGGGCAGGCTTCGAGTTGAACGGCACTCGACACGCGCTCAGTGCCAACGAAGGGCGAAACACGCTGCATGGCGGGTCCGACGGGTTGTCGCGACAGTCTTGGCAGGTCGAGCGGCTTTCCCGACGCGAGGCGGTGCTGGTGCATATCTCGCCCGACGGTACCTGTGGGTTTCCGGGGGCCGTTCGGTTCGAGGTGCAGGTCCGGTTGGATTGCCCACGCTTGACGTATTTGATCTCGGCCTGGCCGGACAGGCCGACCCCGATCAGCATCGCGCAGCACAACTACTACACATTGGGGTCCGCCCAAGGCATTTCCGAACACCTCCTGCAACTGGCGTCGCATCGTCACCTGGAGTTGGACGATCAGGGGATTCCACGCGGCAGGATCGTCGAGTCCGCATCGGTCGGGCTGGATTTCTCGTCGTCCCGGCGGATTGGACAGGCCGCCAAGGATCTTGATCATTTCTTCGTGTTCCGCACCAGCGGCATGCTGGATCAGCCGGTTGCCGCGCTTGCGGCTCCGTCGGGTCTGACGATGACGGTTCGGTCCGATCAGCCCGGGGCGCAGGTCTATTCCGCCGCCCATCTGTCCACGCCTTTCGCGCCGTATGCCGGGGTCTGCATCGAGCCGTCGGGCTATCCGAATGCGCCGAATGTCCCGGCATTTCCGGCGATTGTCTGCACGCCTGACCGGCCCTATCGCCAGACGCTGATCCTCGAGATCGCCTAGACCCGGGCGCAGGGCTTGCCGCTACGCACCCGGGCCATGCAGATCTCTGCTGGCCGAAAACGAAGCGGTCGAGACGGGTTGCGTGATCCGATTGACGGGCATTTCCGTATCCTTGGGTGATACGACAGCGGATGAGCAAATGCGGCGCGTCCAGACCAGGTGTGTTGATCCATGCCCCGATCTTGGGCTACGCGGCGCGGTTTGCCGGGCCGCCCAACGCACCGGGACGTCGCCCCGAGGTCCTGGATTATGAGAGCATGGCCAAGCGGAGAAAAACAGTGGTAGACGCCAGCAGACATGGCCCGACGAACGGGAACGATGGTATGGTTTTTGCAAAATTCGACATTGCGGAAGAATCCCTCCACGCGGTCGGTACCCTATCCACAGCATGAGGCTGGCGGTGCGGACCGGACCGGGCTCCAGAAGCCCCACCTTGCAGGTCGTATGGTTCAAGCGAGATCTGCGCATACAGGATCACGCTCCGCTTGCTCGGGCGGCGGCCGCGGGGCCGGTTCTTCCTCTGTACATCGTCGATCCGGATCAATGGCGGTCGGCGGACGCGTCGGGTCGGCAGTTTGCCTTCCTTGGCCAATGCCTTGCTGAACTGTCCGCAGACCTCGCATCAAAGGGTCAGCCGCTTGTGATCCGAACCGGCGCCGCAGTCGACGTTCTGGCAGAGCTTCACGCTAGGCAGGGTTTGGCCGCGATCTGGTCGCACGAGGAGACGGGCAACCTGTGGAGCTTTGGACGCGACAAGCAAGTTGCCGAGTGGGCCCGATCGCAGGGGATTCAGTGGCACGAACTGCCCCAGGGTGGCGTCGTGCGCAGGCTTGCATCCCGGGATGGCTGGGCCAATCGCTGGGAGGCCGAGATGACGGCGCCGGTGGCCAGCCCGCCGGGTGCACTGGTACCGCTGTCCGGCGTGGCGCCCGGCGCTCTCCCGACCGAGGCGGAGATTGGGATCGCGGCTGACCATTGTCCGGGCCGCCAGCGCGGGGGCAGGGCTGCTGCCCTGAGCGACCTTTCTGCATTCTTGGAGACGCGCGCGGGGGGATACAGGCGTGGGATATCGAGCCCCCGAACCGCACCGTTTACCTGCGCGCGGTTGTCGGCGCATCTGGCTTTTGGCACCCTGTCCCTGCGCGAAGTGGTGCAGGCCACGCGTACAGCCAAGGCGCGCACGGCGATGCACGGCCGGGCGGGCTGGCCTGCAGGGCTTGCCGCGTTTGAGGAACGGTTGCACTGGCGCAGCCACTTCATGCAAAAGCTTGAGGATGCGCCCGATCTCGAAGAGCGCGCCATGCACCCGGCGCTTGACGACATTCGCCCGCGCCGGCCCGAGGCAGAACTGTTGCAAGCCTGGAAGCAGGGCGAAACCGGGTTTCCCTTTTTTGATGCTTGTATGCGCAGCCTTGCCGCCACAGGCTGGATCAATTTCCGCATGCGCGCGATGCTGATGGCCGTGGCAAGCTATCATCTGTGGTTGGACTGGCGCCCGACAGGGCAACACCTTGCGCGGCTTTTCACGGATTACGAACCGGGAATCCATTGGCCGCAAGTGCAGATGCAGTCGGGGGTTACCGGTATCAATGCGCTGCGTATCTACAACCCCGTCAAACAGGGCCGCGAACACGACCCCGACGGGCGCTTCATCCGCCGCTGGGTTCCTGAGCTTGCTGAGGTGCCGGACGCCTTTTTGCATGAGCCATGGCGTTGGGCCGGGGCGGGGCGCGTTCTGGGGCGGCAATACCCCGAACCGGTGGTCGATCTTGCCACAGCGGCGCGGGCGGCAAAGGCGCGGATGGCCGAAGCCCGGTGCGGTGCCGGGTTTCAAGCGGCGAAGGCAAAGGTCCTCGCGCTGCACGGCAGCAGGCGCGGGGCGCGGCGGCACCGCAAAGCCGGGCGCGGCACGGCCGACGACCGCCAACTCAAACTGGATTTGGGCCTGTGAAGATGCGCCGAAAGGGTGACTTGCCCGCAAAGACCTGCGCGACCTGTGGCAGGCCTTTCGTGTGGCGGCGGAAATGGGCGCGGGTTTGGGATGAGGTACGCCATTGTTCCGATGCGTGCCGTCGTGCACGCAGGAAAAAGGAGAGACAGAAATGAGCACAAGAGCCTGTGTCGCCGGACGTTCGGGCAACTTGTTCGACGTCATCTGCAAGGCTGTTCCATGTTGACACCGCGGCTTGTATTGGTCTTGGGGGATCAGTTGAGCGTGGACGGCGCTGCGCTGCGGTCGGCTGATCGGCGCCGCGATATCGTGGTGATGGCCGAAGTATTGGCCGAAGCCACAAGTGTGCCACACCATCCCAAAAAGATCGCGTTGATCTTCACCGCGATGCGAAAGTTTGCCGCGCGGCTGGTGGCGGACGGCTGGCGCGTGGCTTACGGCCGGCTGGACGACCCCGAGAATGCCGGCTCGATTCCGGGCGAGTTGCTGCGTCGTGCGGATGAGACTGGTGCAACCGAGGTCATTGCCATCCGACCGGGCGACTGGCGGCTTGCAGCCGCGCTGGAAGAGACTCCGCTGGAGATGCTGCTCCTCGAAGATGATCGGTTCATCTGCTCGACCAAGGAGTTCGCCGCTTGGGCCAAGGGCCGCAAGGCGCTCCGCATGGAGTGGTTTTATCGCGAGATGCGCCGCAAGACGGGCCTTTTGATGGAAGGTGAGCAACCCGCCGGGGGGCGCTGGAACTTCGATGCCGAGAACCGAAAACCGCCCAAATCTGGCCTTGCTTTTCCCGATCCGCCCGCATTTGCGCCAGATGCCACCGTGCGTGCGGTGCTCGACCTGGTGGGGGAGCGCTTTTCCGGCCACTTCGGTACGGTCGAACTTTTCTCACTCCCAACCGACGGCGATCAGGCGCAGAAACTGCTCGAGCATTTTCTGCGCCATGCTCTGCCACGTTTTGGCGATTTTCAGGACGCCATGGTCACCGGGGCCCCGACGATGTTCCATTCTCTGCTTTCGCCAGCTCTCAACCTTGGGCTCCTGTCTCCGCTAGAGGTCTGCCGGGCTGCCGAGGCCGAATGGCGGGCGGGCCGGGCACCGATCAATGCGGTCGAGGGCTTTATCCGACAGATCATCGGCTGGAGGGAATTCATCCGTGGAGTCTGGTGGTTGGAAGGGCCGGGATACATTCACAACAACGTGCTGGCCCATAAACGCAGCCTGCCCAAATTCTACTGGGGGGCACCGACGCGCATGCGCTGCATTGCAGAGGTGGTCGGGCAGACCCGCGAATTCGCCTATGCCCATCACATTCAACGGCTGATGGTGACGGGCAACTTTGCGCTTTTGGCCGGGATTGACCCGGCCGAGGTCCATGAATGGTATCTTGCGGTTTATGCGGATGCTTTTGAATGGGTCGAGGCACCGAATACCCTAGGCATGAGCCAATTCGCCGATGGCGGCGTGGTGGCGTCAAAACCATATGTCTCGTCCGGCGCCTATATTGACCGGATGTCGGACTATTGCGTCGGTTGCGCCTATGACGTCAAAGAAAAGACGGGGCCGAATGCGTGTCCTTTCAACCTTCTCTACTGGCACTTTCTAGACCGTCACCGAGAGCGCTTCGCGCAGAACCCGCGCATGGGGCCGATCTATGGCGGCTGGAACAAACGGGCGCCGGCGACGCGGGCGCAGATCCTTTCCGAGGCTGAAACCTTCCTTGCCCGAATGGAGGCGGGCGACGCGGTCTGAGGCCACGCTCCGGCAAGGGTTGTGTCGTATATTTCTAGAATGGCCAGCGCCAGCGACCTACCGCGCGCACCTGGCTTTACCAGTCCGTGATCGTGAAACAGCCGGGAAGTTCCAGCTTCCAGTGGTCCAAGGTTGGGGAGCCGTGCACAGGGTCTAAGGTGGATGAGATAGCTCTCAGTATCTCGGTCACACCGATACTAGAATCACGGCGTCGACCTACGCTCGGTTCAGTCCCGAGCATCTGCGGAAGGCTGCCAGAGTTCTGGAGTTCGAATAGCAATGAGGTTCAACGAACCTTGGAGCTCTGTCTTGCCAACAAAAAGGCGCCACAGGGCGCCTTGAATTATTGGTCGGAGTGAGAGGATTCGAACCTCCGGCCCCTGCCTCCCGAAGACAGTGCTCTACCAGGCTGAGCTACACTCCGACCGTGGCGCGTGATCTATACCCGGCGATTTGAATGTGCAAGAGGGATTCTTGGGGCAATGCGCTCAAAACTCTTCGCCGGACACCGCCGTGGTCAAGGCAAGGGGTCGGTTCGGTACAACCGGATCTTGGTGCCGCCGTGATCGACGACCGGCCCCGGCGCGACCAAGGGCAGGCGCGTCGCCCGCGCCAGCGACTGGTTGCTGGTCACGATCCCGACCCGCCAGCCCGAAAACCGTGCCATTAGCACCTTGCCCAGGCTGCCATAGAGCGACCGAAGGCGTTTTTCGTCGCCGATCCGTGCGCCATAGGGCGGGTTCACGATCACCAGCCCGGCTTGGTCGGCAGGCGGCTTGATGTCGCTGATCGCAGCTTGTCGAAATCGTATGACCGTATCGACCCCGGCGCGTTGCGCGTTGGCCGTTGCGGTCTCGACTGCGCCCGCATTCCGGTCAGAGCCGTAAAACCGCAGCCCGGTCACGGCGGCGTCGTGCGGTTGGCGCATCCGGGTCCATTCGGCAGCATCGAACGTCGCCAGCTGCTGAAAGGCAAAGTCGCGCGACCGGCCGGGCGGAAGGCCAAGCGCGATTTCGGCCGCCTCGATCACGAAGGTGCCAGACCCGCACATCGGGTCCAGTACCGGCTCGGACCCGTCAAAACCGCATTCGTGCAGGAACATGGCTGCCATCGTCTCGCGCATTGGCGCCTTGGCCACCGCCGCCTTGTGGCCGCGTTTGTGCAGCGGATCGCCCGAGCTGTCGACCGACAGGGTGCAGATGTCCCTCTCGATGCGCACCAGCACCCGCACCGGCGCATCTTGGGCGAGCGGGGCGCCCAGTGTGTCCGAGATCGCGCGTTCGATGCGCTGACGCGCCGCACCGGCGTGGTAGATACGGGATTTGCGGCTGGTGGCCTCGACCCTGACGGGCACGTCCGGGCGCAGCACGTCGCCCCAGGGAAACTTGCGCGCGCGCTTGTCCAACTGAGCCAGATGCACGGCGGGAAAAGACCCCAGCCGGACCAGAACCTTGTTGGCCCCGCGCAGCATCAGGTTGGCCCGCCATACCTCGGGCCAGCCGCCGCGCAGCAAGACGCCGCCGGGCACTTGCTTCGCACCGGCGAATCCGTTGCGGATGGTCTCGGCCAGCAAGGGCTTTTCCAACCCGGGCGTGGCCACCAGAAAGATTTCAAGCTCGGCTGTGTCCATCCCGGGTGCATACACCAGCGCTTGTGGGCGTGCGACAGGAATTTGCGCGTACCGGGTTTTGGGTATTTCGGCGCTGGATTTCGCAGATTTTTTTGGTTTCGGTGGCGATTTTGGCGGTAACAGGTTTGCGTTTGGACGCAGTGCCGCGTAAAGGGGCCGTAATCGGAAAGACGCCTGCGGATTTTGGCCGGTCTGCGTTGCTTTTGCGACGGGGCGGGCGGAACTCCGCGCTGTTCAGTGCTCGGATCATCGGGCCTGCATGGCGGGCGCAAGAAAAAGGCTTGGAAGAACGTAGCGACATGCAAACTTTCAAACTGAAAAAAGGGCTGGATCTGCCGATTCTGGGCGCGCCCGAGCAAAGCATCCAGCCGGGTCCGGACTATTCAACCGTGGGCGTTCTAGGTGCCGATTACATCGGTCTGAAACCCCGCATGCTGGTGCAGGAAGGGGACCTCGTCCAGCGCGGCACGCCCCTGTTCTGCCACAAGGACGCGCCCGAGGCGATGATGGTTGCGCCGCTGACCGGCAAGGTCGTGGCCATCAACCGCGGCGCGCGGCGCGTGCTGCAGAGCGTCGTCATCGAAGTGTCGGACCCCAACGACCCCGGCATCGATTTCGCGGGCGTGGGCGATGCCGAGACCGCGCAGGGCCTCACCGCCAAGCTGTGCGCCGCCGGCCTGTGGACCGCATTCCGCACGCGGCCCTATTCCAAGATGCCGCAGCCGGGCACTCAGCCCGCCGCGATCTTCGTAACCGCCATGGACAGCGAGCCGCTGGCCGCCGATGCCGCGCTGATCATCAACGACGCGGCCGAGGCCTTTGCCGTCGGCCTGGCCGCCGTGGCCAAGCTGACCGAGGGCAAGACCTATCTGTGCCAGAAGGATGGCGACACGATCCCAGGCGCCGATCTGCCGGGCGTCGAGGCCGCGGCCTTCAGCGGCCCCCATCCGGCGGGCCTTGCCGGCACGCATATCCATTTCCTCGAACCCGTGACCGCCGAGAAAACCGTCTGGACCATCGGCTATCAGGACGTGATCGCCATCGGGCGGCTGCTGCAATCGGGCCATCTGGACCCGAACGTGGTGGTCGCCTTGACCGGTCCCGGCGCGCGTCAGCCGCGTCTGATCCGCACCGTCATGGGGGCCTCGACCGAGGATCTGACACGCGACGAGATCAATGTAGACGGCGAAGCCCGCGTCATTTCCGGCTCGGTTCTGTCGGGCCGTCACGCCACCGGGCCGTTCGCCTATCTGGGACGCTTTGCGCGTCAGATTTGCATTATCCGCGAGGATCACGACCAGATCCCGATGGGCTGGATCCGTCCGATGCCGTCGAAATACGCGGTGCAGCCGGTTCTGGGCTCGGCCTTTGCCCAAAAGCTGTTCGCCTTCACGTCGAACCTGAACGGCGGTCGCCGCGCCATGGTGCCCATCGGCACCTTCGAAGAACTGATGCCGCAGGATTACCTGCCGACGCAACTGTTGCGGGCGCTGCTGGTGATGGACACCGACACGGCGCAGGCCTTGGGCGCGCTGGAGCTGGACGAAGAGGACATGGGCCTTGTGGGCTTTGCCTGTCCGGCCAAGTACGAATACGGGCTGGCGCTGCGCGACTGCCTGACCAAGATTGAAAAGGAGGGCTGATCCACATGGGTTTGCGCAACTTCTTTGACCGGATCGAGCCGCAATTCACCAAGGGCGGCAAGTACGAGAAGTTCTTCCCCATCTACGAGATGGTGGAAAGCTTCATCTACACTCCGAAAACCGTGACCACCGTGGCGCCGCATGCGCGGTCATACGTGGATATGAAGCGGATCATGACCTATGTCGTGATCGCTACCATCCCCTGCATCCTGTGGGGCATGTACAACACCGGGTTCCAGGCCAACTCGGCCATCGCGACGCTGGGCCCGGAGTCGGCAACCGGTTGGCGCATCGCCATCCTGCAGGCCTTGGGCATTTCGCTGGACCCGTCCAGCATCTTTGCCAACGTGATGCACGGGCTGATGTATTTCCTGCCGATCTATATCGTGACACTGGTCGCCGGCGGCACCTTCGAGGTGATCTTTGCCACCGTGCGTGGGCATGAGGTGAACGAAGGCTTTCTTGTCACCTCGATGCTGTACACGCTGATCATGCCGGCCACCGCGCCGTTGTGGCAGGTGGCGCTGGGGATCATTTTTGGCGTGGTCATTGGTAAGGAAGTGTTTGGTGGAACCGGTAAGAACTTCCTCAACCCTGCGCTGGTGGGGCGGGCCTTCCTGTACTTCGCCTATCCCGCGTCCATGTCGGGCGATGCCGTCTGGACCCCGGTAGATGGCTTCTCGGGCGCGACGGCGCTGGCGGTGTCGGCGGCTGACGGGTATCAGGCGCTGGCCGCTCAGGGCATCACCTGGTGGGATGCTTTCTTCGGCACGATCCAGGGCAGCTTTGGCGAGACCTCGACCCTTGCGGCGATGGTCGGCCTGGCCTTCCTGCTGATGACCAAGATCGCCAACTACCGTCTGATCTTGGGCTGTCTGGCCGGCACCATCGGCTTTACCCTGCTGCTGAACCTGATCGGGTCAGACACGAACCCGATGTTCGCGATGCCTTGGTACTGGCACGTCGTGCTGGGCGGTTATGCGTTCGGCCTGGCCTTCATGGTGACCGAGCCGGTCTCGGCCAGCCACACCAACATGGGCCGCTATATCTATGGCGCGCTGATCGGTGTCATGGTCGTGCTGATCCGGGTGGTGAACCCGGCCTTCCCCGAAGGCATGATGCTGGCCATCCTGTTCGGCAACGTCTTTGCGCCGCTGATCGACTATTTCGTCGTGCAGGCAAACATCAAACGGAGGGCGCGTCGCCATGTCTGATACGCAATCCCCTGAACCCAAAGGCGCCATCGCGCGGTTCCTGGCGGCCTCGCCGGATTCGGTGGGCAAGACGATCTTCATCGCCGTCGCCGTGTGCCTCGTGGCCTCGATGATCGTGTCGGCCGCCGCGGTCAGCCTGCGCCCGGTGCAAGAAGCGAACAAGCTGAAGGACAAGCAGATCAACGTTCTGCAGGTCGCGGGCGTCTATGAACCCGGCATCGACGTGGCCGAGGCTTTTGCCGCGTTCGAGCCGCACGTGCTGGACCTGGCGTCGGGTGAATTCGTCGACGACCGTTTCGACCCGGCCACGTTCGACGACATTGCCGCCGCCAGCGACCCCGAGCTGAGCGAACCTCTGGAAAACGACCCTGCAGGGATCGGCCGCAAGGCGAAATACCGCGTGATTTACCTGCTGCGCGACGAGAACGGCGCGCTGGATAAGGTGATCCTGCCGGTCCACGGCTACGGGTTGTGGTCCACACTGTATGGTTTCATCGCGCTGGAAGAGAACGGCAACGACATCTTCGGGCTGCAATTCTATCAGCACGGTGAAACGCCGGGTCTGGGTGCCGAGGTGGACAACCCGCGCTGGAAAGCCCTGTGGAACGGCAAGAAGCTGCGCGACGATGCTGGTGATCTGCAGATCACCGTCGCCAAGACCATGCCCGCCGCCGGGCCGGACTTCTACATCGACGCGCTGGCCGGCGCGACCCTGACCACGGTCGGCGTCGACAACCTGGTAAAATTCTGGATGGGGGACGCGGGCTATGCTCCGTTCCTGGCCAAGCTGCAAGCAGGAGAGATCTGATGTCACAGACCAAGAAAGATCTGCTGGTCGACCCGCTTGTCGACAACAACCCGATCACGCTGCAGGTGTTGGGCATCTGCTCTGCGTTGGCGGTAACTTCGTCGCTGCAAGTGGCCTTCGTGATGTCGCTGGCCGTGATGTTCGTGACGGCGTTTTCGTCCTTTTTCATCTCATGCCTGCGCAACCAGATCCCCGGCTCGATCCGGATCATCGTGCAGATGGTCATCAT
Organism: Ruegeria sp. BHSB172; assembly: GCF_059613165.1. Classification (NCBI taxonomy): domain Bacteria; kingdom Pseudomonadati; phylum Pseudomonadota; class Alphaproteobacteria; order Rhodobacterales; family Roseobacteraceae; genus Ruegeria; species Ruegeria sp. BHSB172. Next base: position 14,509 of record NZ_JBXWRZ010000032.1, on the reverse strand, counting down.
CGCGTCGCTGGTGATCTTGGTCGACCAGATCCTCAAGGCCTATGCCTTCGAGATCTCGAAAACGCTGTCGGTCTTCGTGGGCCTGATCATCACCAACTGCATCGTGATGGGCCGGGCCGAGGCCTTTGCCATGAAGAACCCGCCCGTGGCGTCCTTCATCGACGGTCTGGGCAACGGCATGGGCTATGGCCTGATCCTGATGCTGGTGGGTATCATCCGCGAGCTGTTCGGCTCGGGTTCGTTGTTCGGGGTGACCATTCTGGAGACCGTGAACAACGGCGGCTGGTACGTCCCCAACGGGCTGCTGCTGCTGCCGCCGTCGGCCTTCTTCATCATCGGCTTGATCATCTGGGCCTTCCGCACGTGGAAGCCGAACCAGGTCGAAGAACGTGAATACAAGATCCAGCAGGTAGAGGCGCACTGATGGAAGGGCTCATCTCACTGGCCGTAAAGGCCATCTTCGTCGAAAACCTCGCGCTCAGCTTTTTCCTGGGCATGTGCACCTTCATCGCCGTGTCGAAAAAGATCTCGACGGCGCTGGGTCTGGGGATCTCGGTGATGCTGGTGCAGGCGATCACCGTGCCGGCCAACAACCTGCTGCTGAACTATCTGCTGAAACCGGGCGCGTTGGCCTGGGCCGGGTTCCCGGACGTGGACCTGACCTTCCTGGGTCTGATTTCCTATATCGGCGTGATCGCGGCGATGGTGCAGATCCTCGAGATGATCCTCGATAAGTATTTCCCGCCGCTCTACAATGCGCTGGGGATCTTCCTGCCGCTGATCACGGTGAACTGCGCCATCCTGGGCGGCTCGCTGTTCATGGTCGAACGCGACTACAACTTTGCCGAAGCCGCGACCTATGGCCTGTCTTCGGGCTTTGGCTGGGCGCTGGCGATCACCGCCATGGCGGGCGTGCGTGAAAAACTGAAATATTCCGACATCCCCGACGGGCTGCAGGGCCTTGGCATCACCTTCATCACCGCAGGTCTGATGGCGATGGCCTTCATGTCCTTCTCGGGCGTCAAACTGTAAAGGGGCAGGGGCATGGAAACTTTCTCGCTCGGCGTTGTCCTTTTCACCCTGATCGTTCTTGCGCTGGTGGCCATCATTATGGTGGCGCGCTCGCGACTGGTCTCGACAGGCAACGTCAACATCACCATCAACGGTGAGAAAACCGTCTCGGTGCCTGCGGGCGGCAAGCTGCTGCAGACCTTGGCGGCTCAGAAACTCTTCGTTCCGTCGGCCTGCGGTGGCGGCGGCACCTGTGCACAATGTCGGGTGCGGGTTCTGGAAGGCGGCGGGTCGATCCTGCCGACCGAGGAAAGCCACATCACCAAGCGCGAGGCCGCCTGCGGCGACCGTCTGTCGTGCCAGGTGGCCGTCAAGCAGGACATGAAGATCGAGGTTCCCGAAGAGGTATTCGGCGTCAAGAAATGGGAATGCACCGTCCGGTCGAACGACAACGTGGCGACCTTCATCAAGGAGCTGGTGCTGGAGCTGCCCGAAGGCGAGGATGTGAATTTCCGCGCCGGTGGCTACATCCAGATTGCCACCCCGCCGCACGATGTTGACTACAAGGATTTCGACGTCGCCGAGGAGTACCGCGAGGATTGGGACAAGTTCAATCTGTGGCAGTACAAGTCCACGGTGAGCGAACCGATCGAGCGCGCCTATTCGATGGCGAACTACCCCGAGGAAAAGGGCATCATCATGCTCAACGTGCGGATCGCCTCGCCCCCGCCGGGGTCCGAGGGCATCCCGCCGGGCCAGATGTCGTCCTATATCTTCAACCTGAAACCGGGTGACAAGGTCACGATCTCGGGACCGTTCGGCGAGTTCTTCGCGCGTGACACCGACAAGGAGATGGTGTTCATCGGCGGCGGCGCGGGCATGGCCCCGATGCGCAGCCATATCTTCGACCAGCTCAAGCGGCTGAAGACCAAGCGCAAGATCACCTTCTGGTACGGTGCCCGGTCGCGGCGCGAGATGTTCTATGTCGAGGATTTCGACCAGCTCGCCGCCGAGAACGAGAATTTCGAGTGGCACGTCGCGCTGTCCGATCCGCAGCCAGGCGACAACTGGGAGGGCTTCACCGGGTTCATCCACAATGTGCTGTACGAGCAGTACCTCAAGGATCACCCGGCGCCCGAGGATTGCGAATTCTACATGTGTGGTCCGCCGATCATGAACCAGTCGGTCATCAACATGCTGCTGGAACTGGGCGTGGACCGCGAAGACATCATGCTGGACGATTTCGGCGGATAACCAACCTTGAAACCGGCGCCCAGAGCGCCGGTTTTTTCATGCGCCGATGCCGTAATAGTCGCGGTACCACGCCACGAAGGATTTCATCCCGTCCCGAATGTCGGTCTGCGGCTTGAACCCGGTCAGGCGCTGCAGAAGCGAGGTGTCGGCCCAGGTCGCGGGCACGTCGCCCATCTGCATCGGCATGTAGTTGCGAATGGCCTTCTTGCCGACCGCTTCCTCGATCGCCTCTATGAAATCCATCAGCCGGACCTTGTCGGAATTGCCGATATTGACCACCCGGAAGGGCGCGACGGGCGACAGGCTGTCGCCCTCGGCGATATCCGCCTTTGACGCAGGCCGTTCGGGCACTGCATCGATCAGCAGGCGGATGCCGCGCACAAGGTCATCGACATGGGTAAAGTCGCGGTACATCTCGCCGTTGTTGTAGATGTCGATGGGCCGGTCATGCAGGATGGCATCGGTGAACTTGAAATAGGCCAGGTCGGGCCGCCCCCAGTTGCCGTAGACGGTAAAGAAGCGGAACATCGTGGTCGGCAGGTCCCACAGATGGGCATAAGAATGGCCCATCGCCTCGTTCGCCTTCTTGGTGGCGGCATAGATGGTCAGCTGGTGGTCGGCCTTGTCCAGCTCGGAAAACGGCATGTCCTCGTTCGCGCCATAGACCGAGGAGGTGGAGGCCATAAGCAGGTGCTCGACCTTGTGCGTGCGCGCCACTTCCATCACGTTGAACGTGCCCACCACGTTGGAGTCCACGTAGCTGCGCGGATGTTCCAGGCTGTAGCGCACGCCCGCCTGCGCGGCGAGGTGAACGATGATCTCGGGTCGGAATTCCTCGGCGACCTGCATCAGGCGGTCATGGTTTTCCAGCAGGTCCTCGGTTGCGGAAAAGCCAGGCGTCTGCAGCAGCATCTGATGCCGGCGTTGCTTGAGCGTGACGTCGTAGTAGTCGGTCATCCCGTCATAGCCATGCACTCGGAACCCTTCGGACAACAGCAGTCGTGCCAGGTGAAACCCGATGAACCCCGCCGTTCCCGTCACCAATACCCGTTTCATTCAAGCTCCGTCCGCAAACCCCGTGGTCCAACCATCAGGGACCCTTTCGAACGGCCGAGGTCAAGGAGATTTTCGGGGTCGTCAGGGGCGTTGAGCATTGCCGGGCGCGGGTCTTCGGGATAGTCACTGCGGGTGATGTTTTTTTCCTGGCTCAAGTCGCTTGTTTCGCGCCCCGGCGGGACGAACCCGTCCGACGCACTGGCCACGCTGGCGCCCGGGCAACGGTTCTACGCCGTGGGTGACATCCATGGGCGGCTGGATCTGCTGCAGCAGATCCTGGGTCAGCTGCAGCAAGACCTGCCAATCGTGTTCGTCGGCGACTATGTCGACCGCGGCGACCACAGCGCCCAGGTCCTGCGCCACCTGCAGCACCTGAGCCAAGCCCGTGACCGGCAGGTGATCTGCTTGCTGGGCAACCACGAAGACCTGCTGCTGCGGTTCCTTCAACGGCCCAGGCGAACCTGTCGATTGTGGATGCACAATGGCGGGCGGCAGACGCTGGCCTCGTTCGGGCTGACGGATCTTGCATTGGACTTGACGCCCGACGACGCGGTGCGCGCCGCCCGACGGCTGGAACAGAAAATGGGGGCGCCGCTGCTTGAGTGGATGCACGCCCGGCCGCTGTGCTGGACGACGGGAAACGTGACCGTCGTGCACGCAGCGTTGAACCCCGGTTCGGACCCCGCCGACCAGGCCCGTGGAACCTGCCTGTGGGGGCATGGAGATTTTCCGGGCAAGCCGCGTTCGGACGGTCAGTGGGTCGTCCACGGCCATACGATCGTGCCGGAACCATGCGTGCGCAACCGGGTGATCTCGATCGACACGGGCGCATTTGCCACGGGTCGGCTGACGGCGGCCGAGATCGGGCCCGGCACGGTCCGGTTCCTGTGCACCGATCCGGTGCAGACCTGACTGCCGGTCAGCCGACGATCATCTGTTTCATGCGCAGGGCTTCGTATTCCAGTTCCTTCAAGCGGAATTGCACCACGTCGCCGATTGTGATGACGCCGCACAGATGCCCGTCGCGCAGCACCGGCATGTGGCGGAATCGGCCTTCGGTCATGGTTTTCACCACCTCGATCAGCAGGTCGTCCGGTGTGCAGGTCCGCACCTCGCGCGTCATCAGGTCCTGAACCGACTGAGGCAGGGTCTGGCCCGGCGTATCGGCCATACGGCGCACGATGTCGCGCTCGGACAGGATCCCCTGCAGCGCGCCGTTCTGATCGGTGACCACGACCGCGCCGATGCGCTTGTCCTTCAGGATCTGCACGACCGTATGGATCGTGTCATTGGGTCGAACCGCAATCACGTCTTCGCCCTTGCCTTCCAGCAGCTTCGCCACGGTCGATTGGGTCTGCGACAGATTCGACTCGACCGACTGGCTGTAGGTTGCGCTCTCGGGCTTGTCGCCGCGCGTCGGGGGCTGGTAAGAGCTTGGGGCCATGGGCGGTCTCCTCCTTCACTGGTGCTGTCCTTTCACCTTACCCCAGGATGCGCACCTGTATAGGGTGCAATTTCCGGAAACCCGCGCAACCGCGCCAGACCAAAAGGAAACCCGGGCCGCGTGTCGAACCTGCATCTGACCCCTGCCATTGCCGCGCTGATTTTTTTCGGGGTGGTGGTCTGTGGCCACAACTTCCGCAAACTGTGGAAAGAGCAGCCCCCGGGCTGGCAGAAGCGCGCTTGGCTGTTCGGTCTGCCGGCGGCGATCGGGCTGCTGGCGCTTGGCTTTCTGCCACTGAAGGTCTGAGGTCGGTTTGACTCTGACTGGGGGCGCTGGCATACGCGCCACGAAACATTACCCGGAGATCACGCGATGCGCCGACTGCTTGCCCTGGCCCTGACCCTGTTCGTCGCTGGCTGCCTGTTCGACAAGGAACCCGAGGTTGTTCGCCTGTCGGGTGAAACCATGGGAACCACCTATCACGTCACCGCAATCGGCGAGGATTTGGACGCGGATGCCCTGTCCGCCGCCGTGGAGGAAACGCTGGCGCAGGTGAACGCGAAGATGTCCAACTGGGACCCGAATTCCGAGGTCTCGGTCTTTTCCGCCTCGGCCAGCACCGACCCGATGCCGGTGTCGAAAGAATTCGCCTATGTAATCGCGGCGGCCAACCAGGTGCACGAACAAAGCGGCGGCGTGTTCGACGTGACGCTTGGCCCGTTGATCGAGCTGTGGGGGTTCGGCCCGCGCAAGCCCGAGGACCCGGTGCCATCGGATGCCGAGATCGCGGCGGCGCTCGAGCAGGTGGGGCAGGCGCGCCTGCTGACGCTGGATGCGCAGGCCGGGACGCTGGCCAAGACACAGCCGGGCGTGGGGATCAACCTGTCGGCCATCGCCAAGGGATACGGGATCGACGCCGTGGCTGAGACGCTGCGCGCGGCGGAGGTCGAGAACTATATGGTCGAGATCGGCGGTGATCTGGTGGCCCGCGGTCAGAACGACAAGGGCGAGGCCTGGCGCATAGGCATCGAAAAGCCCGAAACCGGGTCGCAAACCATCCAGTTCATCGTGCCGCTGGACAACCGCGGCATGGCGACCTCGGGCGATTACAAGAATTTTTTTGAACAGGACGGGGTGCGGTATTCGCATATCATCGACCCGACCACTGGACGCCCGATCACTCATCGGACGACCTCGGTCACGGTTCTGGCGGAAAACGCGATGATGGCCGATGCCTGGGCCACCGCGATGCTGGCGCTGGGGCAGGAGCGGGGGCTGAAACTGGCCGATCAGCTGGGTTTGGCGGTGTTTTTCATCTCGCGGGATGTGACAGGCGGCGAAGATGCCTATATCACGGTACAAAGCAGCGCATTCAAGGATGCGCTGGGATCGAACTGAAGGGCGGGCCGGCCGATGAGCACCTTTATCCTCGCGTTTGTTCTGCTGCTGATCATCATGGTCGGCATGTCGCTGGGCGTGATGCTGATGGGCAAGACCATCAAAGGCAGTTGCGGCGGGCTGAACGCGATCTCGGGCGCCGACAAATGCGTGGTGTGCCAAAAGGACGTGGACCCCAACAGCCCCCTGCGTGACAAGCTGCAATGCAAGCGCGCCCGCCGGATGGTGAAACAGATGGAAAGCCAGGGCGAACGGACCTGAATGGCCAAGGCCCGCAACATCCTGTTCATCATGTTCGACCAGCTGCGCTGGGACTACCTGAGCTGTTACGGCCATCCACATCTGCACACGCCCAATATCGACCGTCTGGCCGCGCGCGGCGTGCGGTTCACGCGGGCCTATATCCAGTCGCCGATCTGCGGCAGCTCGCGTATGTCCACCTATACCGGGCGATACGTACAGTCGCACGGCGCCTCGTGGAACGGCATTCCGCTGAAGGTTGGCGAGCTGACCATGGGCGACCATCTGCGCAAGGCGGGGATGGACTGCTGGCTGGTCGGTAAGACCCATATGCGCGCCGACGCCGAAGGCATGGCCCGGCTGGGCCTGGAGCCCGATAGCCTGATCGGCGCGCGGGTGGCCGAATGCGGCTTTGACGTGTTCGAGCGCGATGACGGGATGCGCCCCGAAGGCCCCGACGGGTTCTATGACCCTGATGGCGCCCGAGCTTATAACGCTTGGCTGGCCGACAAGGGTTACGACAGCGACAACCCCTGGCACGACTTTGCTAATTCCGGTCTGGATGCCGATGGAAACGTGTTGTCGGGCTGGTTTCTGAAAAACGCGCCGCAGGCCGCAAACATCGCCGAGGAGGACAGCGAGACCCCCTATCTGACCACGCGCGGGATGGAGTTCATGGAAACCCATGACGGCCCATGGTGCTGCCACCTGAGCTACATCAAGCCGCACTGGCCCTATATCGTCCCCGAGCCCTATGCCTCGATGTACGGGCCCGAGCATGTTCTGCCGCCCAACCGGTCCGAGACCGAGCGGGCCGAGGCGCATCCCGTGCTGAGCGCCTTCATGCACACCAAGATCGGCCAGACCTTCTGGCGGCAGGATGTGCGCGCGGCGGTGATCCCCGCCTATATGGGCCTGATCAAGCAGGCCGACGACCAGATCGGGCGGTTGCTGGACTGGATGGAGCAGACCGGCCGCATGGACGACACGATGATCGTGCTAACCTCGGACCATGGCGATTTTCTGGGCGATCACTGGATGGGCGAAAAGACGTTCTTCCACGACGCTTCGACCAAGGTGCCGCTGATCATTTACGACCCATCCGAACAGGCCGATGCCACGCGCGGCACCACCTGCGACGCGCTGGTCGAGTCGATCGACCTAGCCCCCACTTTCGTCGAGGTCGCGGGCGTTGCGGTGCCCGACCATATTCTGGAAGGTCATTCCCTTTTGCCCATCCTCTACGGGCAGGCGGCCGAGACCCCGCGCCAATTCGTGATCTGCGAATACGACTATTCGGCCTCGCCCATCGCGGAAACGCTGGGCGTGTCGGTGCGCGACGCGGCGATGTTCATGGTGGCCACGAAAAAGTGGAAGCTGATCCATTGCGAAGGCGGGTTCCGCCCGATGCTGTTCGATCTGGAAAACGACCCCGCCGAGTTGACCGATCTGGGCGACAGCCCGGCCCATGCGGGTGTGATCGCGCAGATGTACGACCACCTGTTCGCCTGGGCACGTCGCCCGTCGCAACGCACCACCCGCTCAGAAGCCGAGCTGGTCGGGATGCGCACCAAAAGTCGCGGCAAGGGCGTGATCCTGGGCGCCTATGACGAAAGCGACGCTCCGCCCGAGCTAACGGTCAAGTATCGCGGCCGCAAGGCGCGGCCCTGGCAGCAGATCAGGAAATAACCCCGCGCGGCGCGGATCGCCGCAAAAGGCGGTTCACGATGCGGCGGGCAGGGGATAGAAGAACGGACAAGAGCAGTTACCGGAGACCCGACATGAGCGCACCCAAACCCGTCGTCCTGTGCATCCTCGATGGCTGGGGCCTGTCCGACGACACACTGGCCAATGCGCCGTATCTGGCCAACACGCCCACATTCGACGCGATCATGTCCAAGGGTCCGCACGCGCGGCTGATCACCCACGGTCCGGATGTGGGCCTGCCCAGCGGGCAGATGGGAAATTCCGAGGTCGGCCACACCAATATCGGGGCCGGGCGGGTCGTGGCTATGGATCTGGGCCAGATCGATCTAGCGATCGAGGACAGCTCGTTCTTCGAAAATGCCGCGCTGCAGGACTTTGTCGCCAAGGTGAAGGCGGCGGGCGGAGCCGCGCATCTGATGGGGCTGGTCTCGGATGGCGGGGTGCATGGGCACCTGAACCATATCGTCGCCGCAGCAAAAGCGATCACCGATGCAGGCGTTCCGGTGGCTCTGCACGCCATTACCGACGGGCGCGACGTGGCCCCGAAATCGGCGCTGGACTTCCTGGCCGAGCTGGAGCGTCGCCTGCCCGCGAACGCGCGCGTCGTCACCGTTTCGGGGCGGTACTATGCCATGGACCGCGACAACCGGTGGGAACGGGTCGGCCGCGCCTATGACGCGATCATCAAAGCGCAGGGCGGGCAGGCTGATACCGCAAGCGCCGCGATTCAGGCCGCGTACGACCGGGGCGAGACCGATGAGTTTATCGCCCCCACGGTTTTGCCCGGCTACGACGGCGTCCGCGACGGTGACGGGTTTTTCTGCCTCAATTTCCGCGCCGACCGCGCGCGTGAGATCCTGCGCGCCATCGGCGAACCCGGATTTGCCGAATTCGACACCGGACCACGCCCGCACCTGTCGGCGCTGCTGGGCATGGTGGAATATTCCGACGGCCACAACGACTACATGACGACCGTATTCCCCAAGCGCGAGATCGTGAACACGTTGGGCGAATGGGTCGCCAAGCAGGGCCTGCGCCAGTTCCGTCTGGCCGAAACCGAGAAATACCCCCATGTCACGTTCTTCCTGAACGGCGGCAAAGAGACACCCGAGCCCGGCGAGGACCGCTATATGGCCCCGTCGCCCAAGGTGGCGACCTATGACCTGCAGCCCGAGATGTCGGCCGCCGAGGTGACGGACAAATTCGTCGAGGCGATCGAGGACGGCTATGACCTGATCGTCGCCAATTACGCCAACCCCGACATGGTGGGCCATACCGGTGACCTGCAGGCCGCGATCAAGGCCTGCGAGGCCGTGGATCAAGGCCTGGCCCGTGTGGTCGCCGCGCTTGAAAAGGCGGGCGGGGCCATGATCGTGACCGCCGATCATGGCAACTGCGAAACCATGATCGACCCCGAAACCGGCGGCCCGCATACCGCCCATACCCTGAACCCGGTACCTGTGGTACTGGTTGGCGGACCCGAGGGCGCAACCCTGCGCGAAGGTCGCCTGTCCGATCTGGCCCCCACGGTGCTTCACCTGATGGGCCTACCCAAGCCGCTGGAAATGACGGGTGAGAGCCTGCTGTCATGAGGCTGCGCGCGCTTCTTCTGGCGGCTCTGATGGCGGGGCAAGCGGCCCGGGCCGCGCCGGACCCCGCGCAGGCGGCGCTGGATGCGGCGCAGATGCTGGAACAGGCCTCGATCGCGCTGACCGAGGCCGAAACCGCCCGCGACCGTGTGCGCGCCCTGACCGAGACGATCCAAGCCTACGAAGCCGGGCTGGCGGCCATGCGCGACGGGCTGCGCCGGGCGGCTTTGCGCGAAAGCCAGCTGACCACCGAGCTGAACGCGCGCGAACGAGAAATCCGCCAGTTGCTGGGCGTGCTGCAAACCATCGAAACCACGGCGCCTCCGGTTCTGATGCTGCACCCGGCCGGGCCGCTGGGGGCGGCGCGCACCGGGATGATGCTGTCCGAGGTCACCCCCGGCCTGAATGCCAAGGCCCGGGCGCTGGCGCGCGATCTGGACGAGGTTCAGACCCTGCGCCGACTGCAGCAAAGCGCGGCGCAAACTCTGACTGAAGGGTTGGAGCAGGTGCAGGATGCCCGCACGCGGCTGAGCGAAGCCATCGCCGACCGTACCAACTTGCCGCGCCGTTTTGTCGAAGATCCGGTGCGCACCGCGATTCTGATCTCGTCCACCGAAACATTGGACGGGTTCGCCAGCGGTCTGGCCGAGATCTCGGCCGGTGAAATTGCCGAAACCGATGCTGATATTTCGGATCGCAAGGGCCGGATCCCGCTGCCGACGCAGGGCGTTCTGGTGCACCGGTCGGGGGAAACCGATGCGGCCGGCGTCACCCGGCCCGGCCTTGTTCTGGCCACCCGGCCGCGCGCCTTGGTAGTGTCGCCCACGGCCGCCACGATTCGCTATCGCGGGCCGCTGCTGGACCTTGGCAACCTGATCATCCTGGAACCGCAGCCGGGGCTTCTTTTCGTGTTCTCGGGCCTTCAGGAGGTTTATGGCGAACCCGGGCAGGTGATCCCCGAGGGCTCTCCGGTGGGGTTGATGCCGGGGAATCTGCCGGAAATCGGCGCGATTTTGTCAACAAGCGGTGATGGCACTGGAACTGATCGGTCAGAAACGCTCTATATAGAGGTCAGAGAGAACAACAGGCCCGTTGATCCGGAAACATGGTTCCGGACGCACAAGGATGGATAGACGCGCATGAAACGATTCGTGATGGCCGGTCTGGCCGGAACCCTGGCAGGGATCATCGCCACAACCCAGATCGCCGGGCCGCTGCTGGCGCAGGAGGCCGCAAACAAGGCCAGCGTGTACGAGCAGCTGGACCTGTTCGGTGACATTTTCGAGCGCATCCGTGCCCAGTATGTCGAAGAGGTCGCGCCCGAAGACCTGATCGAGGCGGCGATCGACGGGATGCTGACCTCGCTGGATCCGCATTCCAGCTATCTGTCGCCCGACGACGCCGAACAGATGCGCGTGCAAACCCGCGGCGAGTTCGGCGGGCTGGGCATCGAGGTCACGCAGGAGGACGGGTTCGTCAAGGTTGTCTCGCCCATCGACGGCACCCCGGCGGATGAGGCGGGCATCGAGGCCGGCGATTTCATCACCCATGTCGATGGCGAAAGCATCCTGGGCCTGACGCTGGACAAGGCGGTCGATCTGATGCGCGGCCCGGTAGGGTCGGAGATCGTGATCACCGTGGTGCGCGAAGGCGAGCCCGATCCGTTCGACGTGACCATCATCCGCGACACGATCAAGCTGACCGCCGTCCGCGCGCGCACCGAAGGTCAAAGCGTGGTCCTGCGCGTGACCACCTTCAACGACCAGACCTATCCGAACCTGAAGGAGGGTCTGGAGAAACAGATCGCCGAGGCCGGCGGCATCGACAAGATCAACGGCGTCGTGCTGGACCTGCGCAACAATCCGGGCGGCCTGCTGACCCAGGCGATCAAGGTCTCGGACGCGTTCCTGAACGAAGGTGAGATCGTCTCGACCCGTGGCCGCAACCCCGAGGATGGGGAACGGTTCAACGCCACGCCCGGTGACCTGGCCGAGGGCAAGCCGATCGTCGTGCTGATCAATGGCGGTTCGGCCTCGGCGTCGGAAATCGTCGCGGGCGCCCTGCAGGATCATCACCGGGCCATCGTCGTCGGCACCAAGAGCTTCGGCAAGGGGTCTGTCCAGACGGTGATGCCGCTGCGGGGGGATGGCGCGATGCGCCTGACCACGTCGCGGTACTACACGCCGTCGGGCCGCTCGATCCAGGCGCTGGGTGTCAGCCCGGACATCATCGTGGAACAGCCGCGCAACCGACCCGAAGAGGACGAGGACGAAGAGGCGGCCGCCCGCACCCGGTCCGAGGCCGATCTGCGCGGAAGCCTGAACAATGACAGCCTGACCGAGGACGAGAACCGCCAGATCGAAGAAGACCGCGCCAAGGCCGAGGCGACCGCGGAACTGCGCAAGCAGGATTATCAACTGGCCTATGCCATCGACATCCTGAAGGGTTTGTCCGCGTTCAACCCGACCGCCCGCGCCTCGCAGTAACGATCGGGCATCGAACAGCACGGGTCGCGCCGGGCGCGGCCCGTTTTCGTGTCGTCAGCTTTCAACCTTGTGCAGTTTCTTTTCGTCCAGCAACAGGGCAAGGATGATGCCCATCGAAACCGACAGGGTGGCAAACACGAAAGCCATGTTCATTCCCGTATCGAATGCCGTGGCAATGGCGGATTTGACCGTCTCGGCGTGGTCTGCATCCAGCTTGCCCATGATGGCCTGTGCCGTCCGGGTCGTCAGGGTGCCGCCATTGATCGCCTTCTGATCGGCGGCCGGCATGTCGATGCCCGCCTTGGCGAGCTGACTGCCGAGGCTGGACAGGCTGGTCGTGTACATGATCGCGGTGGCAACCGCGACCGAGACCGCGCCATAGACCAGATGTGCCATGAAGCTCAGGCCCCCGACCATCCCGGCGCGCTCGGGCCGGACAGCACACACGGCGGCCGTACCAGAAGGCCCGACCGTCAGCGTGGCCCCCAACCCGATCAGGGCCATGCCCGGCAGGATCTGCAGGTATCCCAGGCTCATCGGCAGGATGACGATGCTGGCGGCGCCGGTCGTGGCCGACAGGTAGCCCCAGAACATGAGCCGCTTGGGGCCAAAGTCGTTGTACAGCGTGCCCGACACGATCGAACCGACGGCCAGCAGGACCGTCAGAGGCGCCAGGCCCAAGGCGGATTCGAAAGCCGACCAGCCCAGGACCTTTTGCATGTATTGCGGGAAATACAGCAGCCCCACAAAGGCGGCCGAGACATTGAACATGTTCAGCCCCAGCGTGATCCGGAATTGCGGGTTGTGCATCATCTGCGGCAGCAGCAGCGGTTGGCGCACACGATTTTCGACCCTCGAAAACAGCCCCAACAGCACCGCGCTGACGAAAAACACCGCCAGCAACGGAACCGAGAGCCACCCCCAGTCGGCCCCGACATCCAACCCGTACAGCAACAGCAGAACCGCCATCGACAAAATGCCCATTCCGGCAAAGTCGATGTGTTCGCCGTTCTTGTGATCGGTCTCGCGCGGGATCAGCGTCAGCGTGGTGCCCATCGAGACGGTCGAAAACACCACATTGGCGAGGAAGAACAGGCGCCAGTCCCCCAGATTGACGACGAACCCGCTGATCATCGGGCCAAAGACATTGCCGCTGGTGACGCCGGCCAGGATCAGGCCCATCACCAGCGCGCGGTGTTCGTCTCGCGAGACCTTGGTGGCGCCTAGGGCTAGGGTGCATGGCCAGACGCACCCGGCACCCACCCCCTGCAACGCCCGGGCACCGATCAGAAAATCCAGGTTCGGTGCGACGAGGCACAGAATCGACGAAAACAGAAACACCGACAGACCGATCAGCATGACCTTGCGGTGGCCGTACAGGTCTCCCAGCCGCCCGCCCGCGACCATGGTCATGGCAAAGAACAGGGCATAGATGTTCAGAACCCATTGGGTGCTGGTGATGTCGGCGTCGAAGGAATTCTCGATCGCGGGCACCAGCATCAGAGCACCGGTGAAGTCGATCCCGATGCCGAAGGCGGTCACCATCAACGCGATGACCTTGATGATGCTGTCGCGTTCCATGACGCATCCCGGCCGTTTCGAATGCCCCATCAAGCCACAGATCCCGTCAAATTGACAGGTCGCAGTTGGAGTCGGCCCGTGCGGCCTGGCGGATCGGGGTGGCGCTAACCCTGGTTCATTCTGCGCACGACGCGTTTCAGCATGTCCAACTCGGCCCGCAGCAGTTCAAGCTCGGTCCGGATGTCGCCCGAGGCCGGCGCCCCGGATATCACCGAAAAGTCGCCCAGTTTCGACTGGCGCTCGCAATCCCAGATGGTGACGCAATGCACCCCGTCCGACAGCAGGGCCGGCGGTACGGGAACCCTTAGCATCCAGCCCGCGTCGTTCGGAGTGACCTCGACGCCCGGCAGCACCTCGCCCAGATACCGGGCCTCGACCCGGGGTTCCGATGCGGCGGTCAGTTGCCCCTCCCAGAGGGCGTTTTCGAACCGGATCGGTACAAGCTTTGCATGGGTCATGTCGGTGTCCTTCACAGATCTGCGCGATGATAGCGGCACAGGGTCAGGTCGCGAATGACCACCTGGTTCATGGCCGGCCCGTCAAGGATCAGATCCAACCAGATTTTCTGGACCCGACGTTCGTTCAGTTCCAAGTGGGCCAGATCGAAATCCACCGTCGAAACCTCGGACCCGGGCGGCAGTTCCCGAAGGACCTGTTCGGTGTTTGGGCCGTGCTGGATATTCAGACGCGCGAACATCCGCGCCTGCCGCTCCTGTTCCGACTGGACGCTGGCGCGGAACATG